>NZ_JANQIH010000265.1 GCF_028282265.1 Allomuricauda sp. | reverse complement strand
ATCCAAACCATTGAAATTACCGCTTTCCAATGGAATGTTTCGTGAACTGGCCATAAGCTGTACTTTGAACACAACGCCACTTTCATGCGCTTTTGGCTTGGTCTCGGCTACTTTCTTTTCTACTACCTTAGTTTCAGTCTCCTTTTTTTCCGCCACCGGTACCTGTTCTGGTTTCTTCGGAACTTGTGTGCCCGACACCTCTTTCTTTTCATTCTCTTTTGGAATGTCAAGCGTTACCTTAGAATCCTCAACCTTTTCCAAAGATGATTCAAGCTCCAAACCACTTCCCAAATCTGCCTTGTACGCTTTGATGGCGTCAGCGATGGCCTTGCCCATTTCGTTCTGCCCTTTTGTGGAGTTTAAATAGGTACCTTCATCCTTGTTGGTCAAAAACCCTGCTTCAATCAAAACGCTTGGCATAAACGTTTGATGCAGAACAATAAAACCGGCCTGCTTAACTTTTCTATCTTTTCTTTTAAGTTTCCCTGCGAAGGCATCCTGTAGCTTCTTACCCAAAAAGATACTCTGTTGCAAAAACTCTTCCTGCATTATGGTCAGCCCAATCACAGATTCGGGTGAGTTGATATCATATTGCGCGTAACGCTCCTCGTAATTATCCTCTAAATAGATAACCGAGTTTTCCTTTTTTGCAACTTCAAAGTTCTGTCGATTTGCATGCAACCCGAGAACGAAAGTTCCTGCACCATAGGCATTTGAGCTATGCGAATCACAGTGCACCGAAACGAATAGGTCTGCATTGGCTTCATTTGCAATTTTGCCCCTGACATACAAATCAACAAAAGTATCATCCTTTCGAGTGTAGATAACTTTAATATCAGGATCTTTTTCAAGTTCCTTACCGGCACTGAGAACAATTTGAAGCGCTATATTTTTTTCTAAATAGCCATTTCCAAGATTACCGGGGTCATGACCACCATGGCCCGCATCAAGCACCACAATAAATTTGTCTTTTGGAGGTACTTCGGTATCATTTTTGGTAAAAGAGGTCAGTGGGGTTATGAGGAGCAACAGAAGAAATAAAACGAATCGACATGTTTTCATAGATCACCAGACATTTAGGTTTTCGTTAATGGTTAAATTATGCTAATCGCCCAATAACGGAAGAAAAATATATGTAAGTTTGGGGCCAAAAATCGAGCCAAATTAGCAAAAAAATAGGATTTATCGCGTTGCAATCAAAAATACACCTTTTTGTACTCCTATTTGTACTAGTAGGTATCCAAGAGACTATTTTGGCACAGGAAGACCCCATCAAACCTTTGCCCATAAAGGCTGTGGAAGACTCTATTACCGCGCCTTTGCTTCCTCCAAATATCTTAAATGATTCAATAGTTGTTGATTCTGTCGAGGTCGATTCCACAGGTGGAAAACAAGGTACCCTTCTTGACAAAATAAAGTATAAGGCAAAGGACTATGTAAAGCTAAGCCAGTCGGAAAACAAGATTTACCTCTATAACGAAGCTGAAATCTATTATCAGGACACGGAACTCAAAGCCGGAATCATTGTGATGGACTATGTTAAAAATGAGGTCAATGCTGGAAGAATTAAAGACTCGACCGGAACCTATTCACAGTATCCCTTTTTCAAACAAGGCACTAATGAGGTGACACCAGACTCCATTCGTTTTAATTTCGATACTCAAAAAGCACTTATTTGGAATTCCCGAACAGAGCAACAAGCAGGTTTGGGACAATTTGGTGGCAGTGATGCGATGAAGGTCTACGCAGAGGTCACCAAAAAGGAAAACGATTCGGTGTACTTTTTAAGTGAAGGTAAACTTACCACTTCAAAAGATACGGTCGACCCAGATTATTATATTCGAATTCGAAAAGCCAAATTTGTTCCAAAAAAGAAAATTATTGCTGGCTTTAGCAATATGTACATTGTAGATGTTCCCACACCTATTGCGTTGCCCTTTGCGTATTTTCCGCTGTCCCAGGGAAGAACGGGCGGGTTAATATTTCCCACCTTTGGAAATGACCCTCAACGTGGTTATTTCGTTCAAAATGGAGGATATTATTTACCCATTAGCGAATATGTAGACTTAAGTTTAACAGGAGACTTTTATACCAACGGTAGTTATGGGTTCAGAGGTTCTTCCATTTACACCAAGCGCTATAAGTTTAGAGGAAGTATAGACTTCAGCTTCGAAAATCTAATTCAGAGTCAAAAGGGTTTTGACGATTTTAGTAGAACCAGTAATTACAATATTCGAATACAACACTCACAAGATGCCAAGTCCAATCCCAATTCTAGGTTTTCAGCATCGGTTAATTTAGGAAGCAGTCAGTTTTTTACAAACTCTTTAAATCAGAACAACAGAAATGATGTACAGACCAATACATTTCAGTCTTCTATAAGCTATAGCAAAACGTTTCCGGCATATCCATCGGTAAACACCAGCTTGACCCTTACACATACGCAAAATTCAAGAACGGAGATAATCAACATGTCCTTACCTACATTTCAAGCCAGCATGGAACGTATTTTTCCTTTTGCTGAAAGAGATGGTATTAAGAGAGGGTTAATTCAAAATGTCAACTTCCAATATGATGTAAATGCCCAAAACAGTATTACCACAAATGAAGAGGATTTCTTTACCGGCGCTATGTTTGACGATGCAAGAATAGGGGCTCGGCATAGAATTCCTTTGGCAACCAACTTTAAGGTGGCAAATTACTTAAGTGTCAGTTTGGGGGGTACTTATGAGGATGTATGGACCTTGGAAACCATCGACAGAAGGTTTGATAATGAACTGCAAGAGGTTGTTATCGATACTATTTCAGGTTTTGATAGGTTCAATCGCTATAATTTGAGCGCTAGTATAGGAACCACCATCTACGGTACTTTTAATTTTGGTGAGGATAAAAAAATTCAGGCTTTGCGACATGTAATGCGCCCCTCTATTAGTTATGGTTATGCCCCTTCGTTTGAACAGTTTTATGACACCTATATTGATGGGGAGGGTGAAGAAGTCCAATTTACTCCTTTTGAGACAAGCATATATGGCCAACCTTCTTTAAACCGAAGCAGTTCGCTGAACTTTTCTTTGCAGAATACTTTAGAGGCCAAGGTAAGGGACAAGGATTCAACGGTTTTGGAGCCCAAGAAGGTAAGTATATTGAGCAACCTTACGTTTTCAACAAGTTATAATTTTGAGTTGGATTCTGTACGTTTGAGCCCTATTGTAATGAATGGAGCCACTGAGATAATTAAGAATGTTCCCATCAATTTTGCAGCAACCTTTGACCCTTATGCTATAGACAATAACGGCAGAAGGCTAAATACACTTAACATAAATAATGGCGGTGGACTGGCCCGTCTTACCTCAGCCAGAATAAACACGGGCTTTTCCTTAAACAGTGATATGTTTAAAAAGGGAGGAGCTAAAAAGCCAGATGAAAACGAAAATCAAGACCCTGGCTACGGAACCAACCCATTCGCCCTCGATGGCGTTCAAAATGGTCAGACCTTTTTTAGACGAGAGGAAAATGAAGAGGGGGATGTGGAAAATCCGGCATACGCAAACAAATTGCCGTGGGACATGAGACTCACATATGTAGCGACGTATAACAATAACAATAGGCAGAGGGAAATAACAAACCACTCTCTAATGTTTTCTGGGAATGTAAAGCTGACCCCAAAATGGGAAGTAGGTTTCAATTCGGGCTATGATTTCAGAAACAAAGGATTTACAGATACACGTTTCAATTTCAACAGAGATCTGGACAGTTTTCGCTTGAGTTTCGATTGGACACCTTTCGGGCAATTTGAACGTTGGTATTTCTTTATCGGTATAAAGAGTTCAATCCTCAGCGACCTTAAATGGGAAAATAGAAGCCAACCTTTTAGAAGTGTAAGATAGTTTCAAAACACATAAATCAAATAACTAAAACATGAAAACCATCATCAATACCCCAAAAGCCCCTGCCCCAATCGGGCCTTACAATCAAGCTGTTCTAATTAAAGACACCCTTTACATTTCTGGTCAAATTCCAATCAATCCAAGCACTGGTGAATTGGTAGAAGGGGATATCAAGGAAGAAACACGTCAATCCATGGAAAATCTCAAAGCTATCCTAGAAGAAGCCAGTATGACTTTTGAAAACGTAATGAAGACCTCAATCTTCATAAAGGACATGCATCAATTCAATGAGATCAATGAGGTTTATGGTTCTTATTTTGACGCCGCCACTGCGCCTGCCCGGGAAACTGTTGAAGTAGCAAACCTCCCAAAGTTTGTGAATGTTGAAATCTCGATGATTGCTATTAAATAGTTCGTTTGTGAAATTCGACCAAGCCTTCTATGGGACGCTGTCGAATTGAGCCTAAAATAAGGTCGTTCCTTTCCAAAACCTTGGTCAGCTCATCGCTTAAAAAATAAGCGATGCTTCCCACAAAATGAATAGGAACCTTCGTCGCCAGCTCAAATTGCATAATGTGGTTGTTTACAAACTGCTGTAATCCCTTGTCAATAACCCCTTTACAGTAAGGGTTATCTTTGTTCTCAATAATAAATCGTGCAAATGTGGCTAAATATGTATTCGGATTGGGCTGTTTGTACAAATGATTTTTGATTACATCTGCATCCAAATCGTATTCCTTGGCAAACCGAAGGGCCAAATCCTGAGGCATTTTGTGATAGTAATAATCCCTAAGCAGTTTCCTTCCAAAGAAATTTCCGCTGCCGTCATCCATGAGGATATAACCCAAAGAAGTTACCTTTTGAAAAAGTTGGTGCCCGTCGTAATAACTGCAGTTAGAGCCTGTACCCAAGATACAGACAATGCCTTGGTGTCCAATCTGGGTAGTGGAATAGATGGCGGCATAGGTATCCTCCATCACTTCGGCCTTTGCTTTTGGAAAAAAGTCCTTGAAAATATCTCCCAAAAACCTTTTCATCCGGTCTGTCCCGCAACCGGCCCCATAGAAAAATAATTGTTCGACCTTATCCTTGTTCTTGGAAAGTTCAAAGTTGTTGGCCAATCGATCTTCGATTACTTCCCGGGTGAGCACTTCTGGACTAAGCCCCAAGGTTTGAGTGAGAAAGAGCTGTTCACCATTGTTATCAAGGGCAATCCAGTCAGATTTGGTGGCCCCGCTATCAACAATAAGGATCATAGGTTGGAATTTAGGTTAAAAATCCCGAAACCTTAAAGACTCCGGGATTTGTTCTTTAGATTCTATTCAACTTGGTCTATAGTTGAGAGATGTGCTCAGCTAAATCCACCAATTTTTGGGAATATCCCATTTCATTGTCGTACCAAGAAATTACCTTAAAGAATCTGGAGTTCAACTCAATACCAGCGCCTGCATCGAAAATACTGGTTCTCGCATCACTCACAAAATCTTGGGATACCACAGGCTCCTCGGTGTAACCCAAAATTCCCGCCAATTCTCCTTCAGAAGCTGCTTTGAAGGCCGCCTTGATTTCCTCGTATGAAGTTTCCTTTTCCAATCGCACGGTCAAATCAACTACGGAAACGTCAGCAGTTGGAACCCTAAATGCCATTCCTGTTAATTTTCCTTGAAGCTCAGGAATTACCTTTGTAACCGCCTTAGCAGCACCAGTAGAAGCCGGAATGATGTTCAAAAGAGCACTTCTTCCTCCACGATAATCTTTTCTTGAAGGCCCGTCAACAGTCATTTGGGTAGCGGTAGTAGCGTGGACCGTGGTCATCAATCCTTCCTCAATTCCAAACTTGTCGTTCAAGACCTTGGCAAGGGGAGCCAAACAGTTGGTAGTACACGATGCATTGGAAACGATAGCGTCTGAAGCTTTTACATCGTTATGGTTTACACCCATCACAAACATAGGTGCATCTTTCGAAGGTGCTGAAATAACCACTTTTTTTGCTCCACCATCAATGTGGTACTGTGCTGTTTCCAAAGTTGTGAAGATACCAGTACATTCGGCTACGATGTCTGCACCAACTTCATCCCATTTGAGGTTTTTTGGGTCTCTCTCTGCAGTAATTCGGATGGTCTTCCCGTCTACTACTAGATGTCCATCTTTTACCTCAACTGTTCCATCAAACCTTCCATGAACTGAATCATACTCCAATAGATAGGCAAGATGTTCCACATCCAAGAGATCGTTAATGGCGACAACATCAACATTGTCCCTTTTTACACTTGCTCGGAATACCAATCTTCCTATTCTTCCAAATCCGTTGATTCCAATTTTTAAATTTGACATTGTATTACTTGGTTTTTTAGTTATGTAGTCATTATATCGGAAACTCGTATGAGTTCCTCATCAATTTCTGTATGCGCTTTTATGGCCTCGCTTATGGGGGTCAGAATAAGTTTGTTATCTCGAATACCCACCATGTAGTTCGATTTTCCTTCCAAAAGGCTTTCTACGGCTTTTACACCCATTCTACTGGCCAAAACCCGATCAAAACATGTAGGATTACCTCCTCGTTGCATATGCCCAAGCACTGAAACCCTTACATCATATATGGGTAAATGTTCTTCAACATACTCTTTGAGCTCGAAAACATTCTTACCTATTTTATCCCCTTCAGCTACGATTACGATACTGGAAGACTTTCCAGATTTTTTACTTCTTTTCAGGGAATCAAGCAATCGTTCCAAACCTAGGTTTTGCTCAGGTATAAGAATTTCCTCTGCTCCTGCTCCAACTCCGGCGTTTAGCGCAATATGTCCCACGTCGCGACCCATGACCTCTATAAAGAAAAGTCTGTTATGGGAACTTGCGGTATCTCGTATTTTATCAATAACGCCAACAACGGTGTTAATAGCTGTATCAAAGCCGATGGTATAGCTCGACCCCAATATATCATTGTCAATGGTACCAGGTATTCCCATTACAGGGAAATTGAACTCTTCATTAAAAAGAAGGGCACCTGCAAAACTTCCGTTTCCACCAATGACCACTAAGGCATCTATGCCCTCTTTCATTAACTGGTCATGTGCCTTTTTTCTTCCTTCAGGAGTTCTAAACTCATCACATCGGGCCGACTTTAAAATGGTACCGCCTTTGTTGATAATGTTGTTTACGCTACGGGCGTCCATAGATTTGAAATCTCCTTCGATCATTCCCTGATAACCCCGATAGATACCAACGCATTCAATCTTAAGGAACGCACAAGTACGGACCACAGAACGGATTGCTGCGTTCATTCCTGGTGAATCACCCCCAGAAGTAAAAACTCCTATTTTCTTAATTTTTGATGTCATTCAAAAGTTTAAAAAGCCAAAACTAGGAAACTTTATTTAATTAAAACATGACATATTAAGTTATTTGAAATCAAGGGGTTTCGCAAACGTTTTCGTAATTTTTTTTGAAAATCATTCACGATATGTAACTACTTTATGGACCTTTTTACGGTGGTTCGCTTGGGCTGAAAACGAATTAGACTATCTTTTCCCATAATATCTGTGGATTCCACTTTGGTAGGTACCTCTTCGGGTTGTTTCTCCCT
Organism: Allomuricauda sp.; assembly: GCF_028282265.1. Lineage (GTDB taxonomy): Bacteria > Bacteroidota > Bacteroidia > Flavobacteriales > Flavobacteriaceae > Flagellimonas. Next base: position 5,006 of record NZ_JANQIH010000265.1, on the reverse strand, counting down.
CTTTTTGAAGACTTTTTGTATTAGCTCCTTAAAACTGTTGAAATCAACTTGATACGAAAGACCAACTCCCTGGGTGTAGCCCTGTCTTTCGGCCAAAAACTGTTGGATTTGATTTTCCCGATTAAAAATCTTGGCGCTAAGAGTTCCCTCTTCGTTCAAGAGTACCTGTACTTCAACGTCTCCGGCCACTACGGTTTCCGATACCCCACCGACCGGTACCCCTAGCCTGCCATTAACCAAAATCCTGTCCGAAATTTGGGTGGACACCGTTACTCCAATGCGGTTTTCGGTCCTAATGTCTGCATCCTGATTCAGAAGACCCTGCTCGTATGTGACTCCAAAATCGAATTTGTCATTATCCCCTGCCAAGATTTGATTGAGCAAACCGGAAGCTGTTTGAATGAGATTCCCTGTTACGGCCTGTTGATTGATTCCGGAGTTGTCATCCACAAAAGTCCCTTGGGCCAGTAGGAAGAATGCGTTTCTTTCTTTTACTGTTGGGTCTTGAAGTCTATACTCCAATTCGGACTGTACCACCGAGTTTGTGCCAGGAAAATCTATATCAAAGTTAATATTGGGGTTTTCCAGTTCCCCATCCAAGCGGACCACTACCTCTGTGGGTATTCTTCCTGTAAAACCTTGATTATCAATCAACGGAGCGGGATTTGCATTCAGGGCATAGACAGCCTCCAGATTTAACTGGGCCTCGAGGGGGTCTCTTTCCCAAAGTATGGTACCACCAGGACGGACCTGGAATTTTTTGTCGATCACCCCTCCATATCTGAAATTGTATTCTCCGGTCACTGCCACAAACTCCCCATACATATTGAACTTCCCGTTCGTATTTATTTCGATTAGCAAAATACCTTCACCGGTGCCTTTGAGGGAACTGCCTGAGTTTTGATCGACCACAATTTCTACTTCCGCTTCAGGAGTGACCACAAGGTCAAAGGCCATCTCCAGTCCTTGATAGTCTTTGAGAACCCGCTCTTCACGAAATGATTCCGACCCAGACTTTTCAATAAAGCTGATAAAGGAATAGTCCCCTACGCTGCTGATATCACTCAACGGTATCTTTAATGAGGTTCCACTTGCCGTACTGGCGTCTACAGTAATGTTCAACGCGTCTGTTGGTCCGAAAATACTTCCTATGCCGTTGATAAATCCTGTTCCGTAGTAAAGGGCTTCCTCATCAAACTGGGTATTCAAAATCATGAAACGGTCATTATTGGTGTCCACATCAAGGTCAAGTGACCAATCCCCGAAAGCTGTATGGTTAATGGTACCGTCAAGAGTAGCGGTGGTTCCCTCTGCCACATCAGAAAGTCCTACTTGTTCAAAGTAAAAGGTTTGGTCAAATAGTCTTACGCTCGAATAGGGTGCAAAGTCGTAGTCGACGTTTAAATACGGAATACCAATTCCGGCATTTACCAAACTCAAATTCCCATTAATGGATGGATTTGAGGCATCACCCACAATTTTGGCGCTTCCTATAATGCTACCTCGAATGTTGGATATCACATCTTCTCCCAAGGGACTAAAAGGCTCAAGTTCGAAGTCGGTGAAATTGGCGGAAAGGTCCAGTTCCGTTTTTTGATTTCTGTTGGTGACTTTCCCGTTAATGCTAAGCTTTTCCTTTCCATTGTCATCAAGCCATGTGCTTACACCAAATTGGGTAAGGTCGTTATTCCCAAAAATTCCAATTTCTAAATCTCCCAGCCGAACGTCATTTACGCTCAAGTCGTTTACGTTAAGGCTTGAGGTAGGCAAATACTTTCCATCTTTTTGCAATATGTTCAAAAAACCATTTACCGTCCCATCGAGTTTGAGGCTATCAATAGCAGGAGTGATTTTGCTTAAAGAGACAATTTTGAATTGTAAATCCAAATCCTTGTAGGTCGAATCGGCCAGTTCACCCCTTAACCGTATCTGTTCCTCATTTTCATTGTCCATGACCACATCCTGAATCTGGATGCTGTCCAAAGTACGGTTGATGATTACTTTATTTCTAGTGTTTCCCTCCTTGTTTAGAACCCAGGTGTTGCCCTTAAAATTGAGCTGTGACTTTTTCAATCCGATTACGGATTTGTTCTCACGGTTGAACGTGTGATAGAAATTAAGGTTATAACTATCGCCAAAACCTCTTCCTCCTTTAAATTCTGTTCTAAAGAATAGCGTATCCTTCAGGGTCGTGTTGATTAAGTTGAAATCTTTGAAATCGTAGTACGTTGTGGACATGTTATCCACCGAGAAGAAGGTGTTAAACAGCGGGTTCTTATTATCGATTTTCAATTCAAGGTTATCAAATGTATTTCCATAGGCAGCAATATCAGGAGACTTGAACGTAAGTTTGAAGTCTCCCTCATCGGCAACAATATTTCCCCTTATAAAAGTGTTTGGTCCGAAGGTCACTTCTGGAAAGAAAACGTCCACAATTTTGTTGTAGATTTTAAAGTTGAAATCCAGCTTTTGGCCGTCTGAGATTTCATAGGGTCTATAATTTGTATAGATGCTCCCCACTGAATTCTGAATCAATCGATCAAGCTCCCCTACTTTAAACTTCCCTTTCATATAACCCGTAATAATGTCTGGAGAATTGATTTCAATGGTTCTTACGCTATCTGCATCAAATCTTGATGATACAGCAAAATCCTGAAAAAAGTAGGTTTCATTTTTGTTTTGATAGGTTGTTTTGGAAAAACGAATCTGCCCATCAATATCATCAAGAGTGGACCCTTGAATGTCCATGTTTAGATTACCGCTGAAGACAGAAACGCTATCATCTATAAAATTTAGTCTCTTGAGGTCGGCATAATCTACCGAAGCAATAAAATTGAATTTGTTCTGCTCCTCCGAAAAATTGGCAAGTCCTTCGAAGTCAAATTTAAAGTTCTCATCAGTGCTCACAAGGGAACCATCAAAAAGCTCCTCTTTAAAAATACCTGAAACCCGAATCCCCTGATATTCATAGCCGTTAAATTGAAGCTTATAGACTTCCCCAATGACTTCGGTATTCAAAAATTCAGAAATAAAACCTTTACCCTCAACATTTACATCGAGAGTCGTGGTCCCTAACTGTTCATTATTCACAAATTCCCCCAAATCAAAGTCAATTAGGGAAATAAACCCAATATAAGAAGCATCATCTATGGTCTCAATATTGGTCATTTGCAAATTGGTATAACTGTTGCCGAGAGCTGTATTGAGATTGACTTTGACATCTAGGGAAGTTTCCGTTATTTCGGCATCTCCCCTTACCGTAAACTGTCCCAGTTTTTGAAGTGAACTTGGAATATTCTTTCCCAGAATATTGGGTAATAAAGCTCTCAATTGGTAATAATTGGTAGTGATATTGCCAATATCCGCCTCCATTACAAAAGGAGCTTCTGAGGAAAAAAGGTTCTTGAAGTTAAAATCACCTCGGATTCCCGTATTTTCAGACTGTAGAAAAAGCTCCTCAACATTGATGTCATTTAACACCCCACTAAAATCAGCGGAGAAGGAAACTGTTTTCTCTGAGCCAAATTCATTATAAAACTTGTTGATTTCGTCCAAGGCGATAATGGATTCATTGAAGCTGGCACTTATGTTGACCTTATCCACAAAATCGGCAAAATCCTCCCTGTTGTAACTAAACAACAAATCTCCCTTCAGCTCTGATTGAGGTGTTTTAATTCTTAACGAATCAAAACGCATCTGCTGCTTGGTATATTTAAAATCGGTAGATAGTTTGTTCAAATTGAGACCCCTTTTGCTGCTAAGGGACAAATCATTTATCTGTAGTGTTACCTCAGGACCCAAAATTTGGAAATTGTCTGCCAAGACTTCCAAGTCATTGAAATTTAAGGTCTCAGGTTTTTCCTGATTTTCATCGACCAGCTTGAACCTACCTTCTGAAATTTGAATTTGCTCCGAAGCCATAAAAAATGGTGGTGTCCCCGGTTCTCGTGGCTGACCGTCATCCAGTTTGGCTACAAAAACATCGAGATTGGTATCACGCTCATCCTTGTACGTTTTTAAGTTAAAGAAAAGTCCGTCCAAATCTATTTCCCCAAACTCCATCTTTCCGTTGGCCATATTTTGTAGGTTTAAAATGGAGGTGGACAATTTTTGGATATAAATGAGCGTATCTTGCTTGTAGTCCTCAACATAAATCCCCTTTAATCCCGTATTTAAGCTAAACAGGGAGAGACTCAGTCTATCAATGGAAATATTGGTGCCAAACTCCTCGTTAAGGGAATCGGTTGCATATTTCGCCAAACGTGTTTGTACCGCAGGAAGGGAAAGAATCAAAGAGCCCAACACCATGAATGCCAGTATCGACAGAAAGAGTCGGACCAGTATTTTTCTTAATTTTTTGATAGGGCTTTATGTTTTAACTTTGCACGTTCAATTTTCATTCCAAAGCCTGTGTCTACCAAAGAAATATATATTCTTGCCATAGAGTCTTCTTGTGACGATACTTCTGCCGCGGTTTTGCGCAATACAAAAGTGCTCAGTAACGTGGTAGCCACACAAGAAATACACAAACAATATGGCGGTGTTGTGCCAGAACTTGCATCGAGGGCCCATCAACAAAACATTGTACCAGTAGTTCATCAAGCCTTAGCAAAAGCAAATATCGATAAAAAACAACTCTCAGCCATAGCCTTCACTCGAGGTCCTGGTCTTATGGGGTCTCTGCTCGTTGGTACCTCCTTCGCCAAATCGCTGGCCTTGGCACTGGAGATTCCACTTATTGAAGTCAACCATATGGAAGCCCACATTCTGGCGCATTTCATTGATGACGAGGATATGTCCGCTCCAGACTTTCCATTTTTGGCCCTGACCATTAGCGGAGGACATACCCAAATCGTTAAGGTAAACGATTATTTTAATATGGAGGTTCTCGGCGAAACTTTGGATGATGCTGTAGGTGAAGCCTTCGATAAAAGTGCGAAGCTGATCGGATTGCCCTACCCCGGCGGTCCATTGGTCGACAAACATGCCAAAAAAGGGAATCCACA
>NZ_JANQIH010000237.1 GCF_028282265.1 Allomuricauda sp. | reverse complement strand
AGGATTGGAAAAAGACAGGGAATACAGTGTTCAACAGTCTTTTACCCTGGAAGACGGCAGCAGGGCAATGCCCGATGTCATTATCCACCTACCTGATGGAAAAAAGATGATTGTGGACTCCAAAGTGTCCCTAACGGATTACGAACGTTACACGAATGCGGATGAGGAGAACAGGCCGCGCTTCCTAAAAGACCACATCAATTCCTTACGAAAACATGTGGAACAGCTTTCGGCGAAAAAATACGAAGATCTCTATGAAATGGAGAGTCCAGACTTCGTTTTGATGTTTGTTCCCATAGAGCCTGCATTTGCTATTGCAATAAATGAAGATAACTCCCTCTATAACAAGGCATTTGAACAAAACATTGTGATTGTGACCCCTTCCACGCTTCTGGCCACCTTACGCACCATCGATACGATGTGGAGCAACGAAAAACAACAAAAAAATGCGATCGAAATTGCTCGCCAAGCGGGTGCGCTATATGATAAATTTGAAGGCTTTGTTTCCGATTTGACCCGAGTTGGCAAAAAAATGGATGAAGCAAAAAATGAATATAGAGGTGCCATGAACAAATTGGTGGAAGGACGTGGAAATATTGTCACCAGCATCGAAAAATTGAAAAAAATGGGCGCAAAAGCTAAAAAGTCCATCCCCGAACCCATCTTAAAACGTGCACAAGAAGATGATTACGAAGAACCCAAACTTGAACTTTGATCTATGAGGAAATTTCTTTTCATTTTTATCAGTGCGGTTATCTTGGGTATTGCCGCTTACTTTGCTTTCATTTATTATGTTCCTTTTAGCGAAGGATATCGTTCTGGTGAACTCATTAAATTCAGTAGAAAAGGTGTTCTGGTAAAAACCTGGGAAGGCGAAATCAGTCAAGGGATTTCTGGTGCCCAAATCTTTAAGTTTTCTGTTCAGGATAATGAGCAAAAGGTTATTGAAAAACTAAAGGACTTTCAGGGTAAATATGTAAAGGTGACCTACAAAGAACGCTATGCTACGTTTTTTTGGTTAGGTGACACCAAATATTTTATCATCGAAGTAGTGCAAGAAGATTCTCCCCATTTCCGTAAATGACATGAAAAAATTCAAGACCGTTAAAGAGTCCCGCGTCTCCATAACCGAGCTGATGCTGCCCCATCACTCCAATTTCGGGGGAAAGGTACATGGAGGGTACATTTTAAGTTTAATGGACCAAATCGCCTTCGCTTGTGCTTCCAGGCACTCCCAAAGTTATTGTGTTACCGCTTCAGTGAATCGAGTAGATTTTCTAAATCCCATTGACGTGGGAGAACTGGTCACCTTAAAGGCTTCCATTAATTACACAGGAAGAACTTCAATGGTGGTTGGAGTGCGTGTAGAATCTGAAAATGTGACCACAGGAGAAGTCAAACACTGCAATTCATCGTATTTCACCATGGTTGCCAAAGATGAAAATGGGAATAATATTTCAGTGCCCGGACTGGTGATCAAAGATAAAAATGGGCTTCGTAGATTCGCCCGAAGCAAGGAGAGAAAGCTATCCGCTTCTGACAGGGATTCCAAATTTGCTTTGCAAAAATTCAAGGTCAATCAATACCTTGATTTTTTAGAGGGTGAAAATGTCAAGCTGGATTTGGATTAACATTCCTTTCCCATATCTTTCAAGCCCCATTCCTGCATTTGGTCAATCACAGGTAGCAGGCTTTCCCCATATTCAGAAATCTTGTATTCTACCCTTGGTGGCACTTCCGCATAAACAATTCTGTTGACAATTTTGTCGGCTTCCAACTCGCGTAGTTGGTTCACCAACATTTGCTTACTAATATCTGGGATTGCCCGTTTCAACATGGAAAATCGATTACAATCCTTTCGAATCAAATAGATGATAACGGGTTTCCACTTGCCCCCAATTTTGTTGAGACAATGTGTAACTGGACATCCATTGGGATTAAAATCCTTTGTTTTCCTTGTAATACCCAAAAGTCTATTTTTTTATACTATACCTAAAAATATGGACTAGTTATTTTATTTAGACAATTATAGCAATTTTGAAACAGAATAAATTGAAACCCATGAAAAAATTGTCATCTGTTTTAGCCCTTATTGTCTTGATAACAGGCTGGCACCCATTAAAATCCCAAGAAATGAAATCACTTAGAGAAAAAGCCAAACAAATGGTGGAAGAGCCTAAAACCTTACAAGAAGTAAAAAAATATGCTCTTGGAGAATGGGAGAGTATTTCGGTTGAATTGCGCCCCACGGAAGATCGTACAGGCAGTGGTAAAATTCAACCCACTTATCTTAAGAGACACTTTACCTATTTTAAGGACGATACCTTCATAGGTACAATATCACTTTTTGCCGATAATTATGGGCAAATGCCTTTAATGGAATTTGAATTTAAGGGGGAGCTCAAATGGGGCGAAGAACATCCCATAGTCCAGGGTGCTTGGAATATAGATTATATACTCAACAGGGGATTTGCAGTCACTCCATTACATGAACAAGCGGCCCAAATGTTAAATACCAACCTTCCAGAGGGAATGTCAACTTTCAAAGTGAACCAAAAAAATGACATTTTAGGAAAGTCTTTTCCAATGTTTAACATCGCGGCAAGACAGATAGTTTCTGATTATGACTTGATCTATTTCAAAAATGGATTGTTGTTCATGGGCGCCAAACATGTGGATGGAACCCCTTTCGATACTCCTGAAAATAGACCAAACCAACTGCAAATTCCACTTCAAAGAGTTTATTAATATGAAAATAGGAGTTGAAATAACCCAAAAGCTTCCTGTCTGGTGGTACATAATTCCAGCATACCTTACGGCGTGGACAATGATTTTCAGTATCTACGGATATTTCGACGGAGCCGGGATGATGAAAGCCTTCGGAATAAACCCAGGTAATGGAAACGAATTTATACTATTGAACTCTGCAGGAAGGTATTTTGCGCTTGGTATTGCTATGATCCTGGGCATATGGGTCTTTAGAACGTTCCATTCCATACTTACCGCCTTGTTCGCCCGGTTTGCAATGGATGTGATTGATTTGGTTGCAGGTTTGCAAACCAATATCATTACAGATTTCACTGGTGTTGTACAGTCATGTCTGATGTTCCTTTTGCCCAACTTGATTACTATTTACTTCGTAATCAAATACACTACTAAAAAAACATAATGATACTTGGGTGTTTCCTGAGTGGATTCGTTTTTTGATTGATGTAAAACCTTCCGGAAGTATTAATCTGGAGGGTTTTAGCTTTCTAACAATGAAGCCGCATCCTTGTCCAAAAGCCAAATCAGGTTGCCAGATTCTGGATTGACCAACGAAGCGGGATACGCTTCCGAACCCTTCGTTTTTTCAACAATAGCCTTTACTTTTTCCGCTTTGCTACTACCTGTTACCAAAAAAGCGACCTCTTTGGATGTATTGATGACTTGGCCATTAATGGAAACCCTTTTTTGACCCGAATCCGGATGGGTAGCCACAACACAATGGTCTTCGGCATCCCATAGTTCGATTTCATGGGGGAATATCGAAGCGGTATGTCCATCATCGCCCATACCCAAAATGACCAAATCAAATTGTGGAACCCCCTCTACCCTGTCCAAATTGATTTCCAGTAGATTGGCGTAGCGCAGTGCTTCCGATTTAGGGTCGTTTTCTCCCAATATGCGATGAATGTTCTCCTTAGGCACCATTATCTTTGAAAATAGGTGCTCCACTGTCATTTTGTAATTGCTATCATCATCGGTAGGTGGAACACAGCGCTCATCACCCCAATAAAAATGAATACGGCTCCAAT
>NZ_JANQIH010000185.1 GCF_028282265.1 Allomuricauda sp. | reverse complement strand
GTGTTGTACAATCGTTTCTTGGCATAGGCAAGTAATCCATAAGAGTGCTTCAAACGATTTACTTTAAAACTTTGTTCCGTTTCTACCTGAATGCCATATTCGTTGAATTCCAAATCACGAATACCAAAAGCATCAAAATCCTTGAAATTGTAAAAACCAAGAATGGTGGTTTTGTTGTTTTTTATTGGATTGATTTGCAATCCCGCTTTGGCGCCATAATTGGTATACCCTAAAGGATTGATCAAAACATCTTGGGCTCCATCCAAGCCCTCACGATTCATTCTCTTAAAAAACAGTTGCGTAAGCAATAAAGTGGTTTCGGTGATTTCTTTGCTATACCGTATGTTGGCATTAACGCTCCAATAACTATCTTCAAGATTATCGTAGAATAGCCGTGTGAAAGGCGACAAAGAAAACTTAAACCGATTCCCTCTCCATCTTTCTTCATAGGAATACAAGGCAAAGATGTCTTCATAAGAACTACTTGAAATCAAATCTTGGGCGGTGAACAAAACCGTATCCTGTCTTACCTCTTCAGGACTTTTAAAATAGTTGTATTCATAACCGGCGTAAGAGCCAATCCTGAATTTTTGTCTGCTTTCTTGGGCAATTACAATTTGGTATGAGAAGATAAAAAGTAGCAAAGCAATGATTCTTGTATTCATGATAAAGTTTTGTGGTCAGAAATTTCGAATTACGTTTATGGAACAAGCTTAGACCGATTTACCCCACCCCCTTAAAGAAAAAATCCGGTTTCCTAAGAAACCGGATTCAGAGGGGAACAAGGTCGATATTAAACCGACTTGTACCGAAGTTTTATTGCTCTTTCAAGGCCACACCGGTTGACCAACTGTATGCCCAATCCAGGACGTACATTTACCTCCATGACCTGTGGCCCTTTGGCGGCATCAATGACCAGGTCAATGCCCAAATAGTCCAATGGAAACGCCTCCGCCGTTTTAATGGCCAGATCAACCATAGTGTTCCAATAAGGAATAGGTTTGCCATTTATCTTGTTGGGATTATCTGGATGATGGTCTCGATATTTTTTTCCGTCGTACACTTGGGTCAGCGTTCCTTTTTTCATATCCACGCCAATACCGACCCCTTTTTGATGTAGATTGGCCTTTCCATCCGACTTAGAGGTTGGCATGCGCAACATGGCCATAATGGGTTTCTCTTTTAAAGTAATCAGTCGAAAATCAGGAACTCCTTCATCATAGATTTCAGAGAAAAATGGATGGGGAACAATACATTCCTCAATCAAGCAGCTGTCTGATGAGTTCATGGAATAAAGCCCAGATACAATGCTTGTAATATGTTGAAAAATATGAGTTTCATTTACAATCTTCCCACCACTTTTCCAATGCCCCTCGGCAGTTTTTTTTAAAATCTTTATTCCTCCACCGCCACAGCCATTTGCCGGTTTTATGGCCAAAGCTTCTTTTCCCTCACAAAGCGCCCACTTTTTTTTGATTTCACTCACTTTGGTAATGACGGTAAAGGTTTCTGCACAAGCGATGTTGTGTTTTTGAAGTAGTTCTTTGGTTTTTACTTTATCATCCGCCAAACTGTAGTATTTCCTTTGATTATGTGGATAGATAAGCTCCAGGTTTCTTCGGTTAAGACCAATGACCCCTAAGTTGTTTTTGATTTTGAACCATTTATCCCACATTTAGGCTGTCTTTAAATTCAACAATGGTTTGAAACGCAATATTTCGGTCCAACGTAGTCCTATATATTTCCCAAGAATCATGGATAGTACAATAACAAGCATTAGTACTTCTGGAAAAAGAATCAATAAGGATGATAACCAATTGTTGGATAACAAGAAATAACAGAATCCAACGGCAATTAGGGTTTGAAACAGCGTTGAGGTCGCCTTTTGAAAACCGTCCTCCACAATCAGGGAAGAAAACCGCTCGGCAGAAATGGTAAGAATTATGGTCGGGAAGAAGGTCAATGCTGTTAACCACGGTACATTATATATTGAACCCAAATATGAACCAACGGTCATTACTAAAACCATTAGCGTTAAAGAAATTACCAGCTTTGGTGTATGCAACAGCCCAAGGTTGTTAAAGGGTCGTGAAATGATCCCTACAAGAAGTATTAAGATGATGAAAAGTAAGATTCCGGTGGAAAAACCGGTTTCCAACAGTGCAAATGCTATAAGTACTGGAAGAAATACCCCAAACGTCCTGAGTCCGACCACATTTCTAAGAAAAGCAACCAGTAACCCCCCAATGGGAAGCATTAGCAACAAAAGCAATGCTTCGGCGGATATTATCTTGTTTTCGATAAGTCCCCAAAATGAGATTGGAGAAATCTTACTCACTTCACCGGCATTCATCCGCAAAAAGGGAACCTTATGTTGTTTGTGGATTTCGTAGATGTAGTCCAGTTGAATACCTGGTGTATGCGAAATCAAGAATTCATCTCCTTCATACAATTCAAGATAGTTGGAAGGAAGGTAGGCGAAATGTCCGTTCAATGGATCAAACGGAATCCATTTATCATTGATGTGTATCTCGGCCCAGGCATGGGAAGTCCGTTTACTGATTTCCTCTAAGATAATCCCTCCGTGAACTCGCGCAGGATATCCAAGATTTCGGGCCAAGGCCACCAATAATCTACTTTTTCCATTGCAGGACGCCCTGTTTTGTTCCAAAGCGGTTATGGCATCGGTAAGGTTGATAATGGGCGCCGATGGAATTTTATTGACGAAATCAAATATCGCCTTTACTTTTTGCCGGTCGGTTTGCAAACCTTTGGTGAGCCGATTTGCAATGGAAGCAATTTTTGGGTGGTTCGATTGTATGAATTTAGTTTCCTTCAAATACTTTGGGTCAATCGGTTTTGGTTTTCCAAAAGTTGTGGGGACTTGAAAAGTTTGGGCTTTTCCTTCGAACGTAAAAGTGTAATCAAGACTTTCATAGGAATTGTCCTTTCCCGTAAACCATAGACCCTTGATATTGTCCCCTTCTGCGTTTCGCTGGAATGTCCAATAGGGCTTTTTTCCAAAATGTTCCTGTCGAATACGCTGGTGGGCATTGTTCTTTGGTAAAAAGGTCTTAACAAACGTTTTTTGTTCCTCGGTCTTTAGAAAGTACTTATAGGACACCTGATACATTTCCTCGGCGAAAAAATCATCAAGATTTTCACTAATGGGAATGAGTTTAATGCCCAACGAGAAGAGTACGAGTGCTAAGATGCCATATATTACTGTCCTTACATTGAAAGGTGGGTTCATGACGGTATATTTTTTCTATTTTTGGATTAGAACAGGTAATTCAGTGTTTACCCTACCCCTTCCCAAAAAAGACCTATATGGCCGATACGGACAATTCAGTTTGTAACCAGAAGATTTTCAACCAAATTTTCGATCAGAATTCTGAGACGCTTTGTAACTATCTGTACTATCAGTGTGGAGATAGACAACAAGCAGAAGACCTTGCACAGGAAGCATTCATAAAGCTTTGGAACCATTGCAAAAAAGTTATTGTAGAAAAAGCAAGGGCTTTTCTATACACGGTAGCCAAAAATGCTTTTTACAATCAAGTGGCCCATAAAAAAGTAGTTTTAGAATATGCCAAAGGTCCCCACCGAACGGCAGATAACGAGACACCAGAGTACAAGATTGAGGAAGATGAGTTTATGGAAAGGTTGCAGGCAGCGATTAATGCGCTCCCTGAAGGTCAACGAGAGGTTTTTTTACTTAACCGTATTGACAAAAAAACATATAAAGAAATCGCTGAAATTTTAGGGGTTTCGCAAAAAGCCGTTGAAAAAAGAATGCATAAGGCTCTGGTAAAAATGAGAAAAACAATTAAAAATATATAAGAGGGGGTAGGGTAAAAATCAAAATACCTGTTGACCTTTTGAATGAAGTAAAAAATGTTTGAAGAAAAAGACGATACTATTTTGGCCCGCTGGTTAGCAGGGGAACTCAATGAAGAAGAGCAAAAAGAGTTTGAAAGTTCTTCTGAATATGAGATTTACCAGCGAATTGCACAGGGCATGCAGCGCTTCTCGAAACCTGGTTTTGATACCGGTTCCTTAAAGAGAAGGGTATTGGCGCAGACAACCGAAACGAAGAATGTATCTGGTAGGGTAGTGCGGTTAAGGCCTTTGTATTATACCTTGGCCGCAGCCGCGTCCATTGTGCTGGTTATCGGGCTTTTCTTTAATAAGGTCACTTATGGTTCAAACTATGGCGAGCAACTGGCCGTGATTCTTCCAGATGGTTCGGAGGTTCAACTTAATGCAGATTCAGAATTGAGCCGAAAGAGATTTTTTTGGGGAAACAATAAAGAAGTTGTACTAAAAGGGGAAGCTTTTTTCAAAGTGGAAAAAGGAGAAGGATTCCAAGTAAAAACTGAATCGGGTGTTGTTTCGGTTCTTGGGACGGAATTCAACGTAAAGACCAGAGGCTCTTTTTTCGAATTGGTTTGTTATGAAGGAAAAGTGAAGTTCGAAAGTCCAACACCTGTTGAAGATGTTATCCTGAATCCAGGGGATGCGATTAAAATAGAAGGACTTGAACTGCAAAGACATAAAATCCAAGATGTCGAACCTTCATGGCTAAAGGGACGAAGCTCTTTCTCAAATGTTCCTTTGATTGAGGTCATACAAGAACTTGAGGCGCAATATGGAATTTCAATCGAACATCGATTAAAAGGTAACGAAGGGCGTTTTACAGGAAGCTTTATCCACAAAGATTTAAATACTGCATTGAAAACTGTTTTCTTACCGATGGGAATTGAATATGAAGTTTCTTCGGACCAAAAAAAAGTGACCTTGCAGATGCCATAAAGAGAGATTAATGAAAAAATTGCTATGTTTCATTTTTCTGTTGGGCACGCTGAGTGTTTTCTCCCAACAGACCATTGCCGTCGATTATGATGGAATTCCGCTAAAAAGTGTTTTGGAGGATGTTGAATCAAAATCCTCTTTGATTTTTTCCTTCTCTGAAGATGCAGTGGCTGGGAAAATAATAACACTTTCCAACTCGCAGATATCCATTGAGCAACTTTTGAATGAGCTTGGTACCCAGAGCGGATTGCTTTTTGAAAAGGTTTCGGCAGAACAGATCATTGTAAAATCACCTTCCTCAAAACTGGATATCTGTGGCTATCTTTTCGATGGTAACTTAAAAACACCGCTCCCATATGCAACTGTCTTGATATCAGGAACCCGATTGGGCGCTACCAGCGACGAAAATGGATATTTCCAGATTCAAAATGTTGAAAAATCAGCTGAAATCATAGTTCAATACGTTGGATATTCCACACAAACATTAAAGGCTTCTGATTACAGCTCAGACGATTGCCGGAACATTATAATGCAGGTTGAACCCCAGTCTTTACAGGAAGTAGTTGTATTGGCTTATGTCACCAAAGGGATTGATAAGAATTTAGATGGCTCGATCACACTCAATACCAATGAACAGGGTATTTTGCCAGGTCTGGTAGAGCCCGATGTGTTTCAAAGTATACAATTGATTCCGGGAATATCAAGTTTGGATGAATCGGCATCAGGTATTCAGATTCGAGGAGGTTCTCCTGACCAAAACTTGGTTTTTTTTGATGGTATCAAAATGTACAACACAGGACATTTTTTCGGGATGATTTCTGCGTTTAATCCCTATGTTACGGAAAGCGCAAAGATATATAAAGGAGGGGCAAGTCCAGAATACGGCGATCGCATTTCAGGGGTAATCGATATCACTACCGATACCCAAGTGCCTGCTCGTACCAACGGTGGAGTGGGTATTAATGGTACACATGCCGATGGATTTTTGAAGGCAGCTTTAGGTGAAAAGGCAGCTTTGATCGTATCGGGAAGACGATCATATACCGATGTTTTCGAAACCCCAACGTATGAAGCTTTATCAGAAAAGGTTTTTCAAAATACCCGTGTCGTGACCAATACCCTTGGCGAGATAATTGAAGATGATGACGATGACCCTAGCGAAATTTTAGGAGGGGATACGTTCTTTTTTTATGACGGTAGCGCAAAGTTGTTGTTCCAACCATCAAAGAATGATGAAATTGCGATAAGCGGTCTGCTTACCAATAATGATTTGGATTTTTTCTCGCGTGCGGAGGAAGATGTTACCGTAGATCAACTATCGGTTGAAAACCAAGGTGCAAGTGCGCAATGGTCGGGAACCAAGTTTGGAGTTCTTGATCACTCCCTACGAGCCTACTATTCAAATTTTGATAGTGATTACAATAATACCGTAAGGGAAGAACTAGTAGTGGAAGAGCAAAATTTGAGAAGGAATACAGTTCAAGATTATGGTATTGACTTTAATCTGTCTTATGAATTCTTGCCTCAACATAACCTTAAATTAGGATATCAGTACTCTAATCTGGAAGTATTTTTCCAATTGTTCAGAGATGAAGCTGGGGATGAAGATATCGAACCTGATGACGACGATGAAATACCATTACCAGAAGATACGAGGGATTTTAATGTGGAGCGGCGTAGGACCAATCAATCCAATTCGGTATATGCTGAGTATCAGTTCAGACCACAGAATAAAGGCTTGGTAAGCTTGGGCGTTCGCGGATCCCATTATTCCCTTTTGGATGAGTTCTACTTTGAACCCAGAATCAATGTGGAGTATCCTTTGTCGGACTTTTTCAGGATTAAGGGAACCGCGGAAAGAAGATATCAACCCATAAGTCAGTTAATTGAATTTGAAGACATTCAGCTTCGTTTGGAAAACAATATTTGGACACTTTCCGATGGCAACGAAATACCGGTTTTAGAAAGTACCCAATTTTCCGGAGGTTTTTTAATCAGTGCAAACGGTTGGACTTTGGACATTGATGGCTATGTAAAAAACATTAACGGACTTACATCTTTTACCAATGGTTTTACCAATGCCGCGGAAGAACTTTCTGAGGGGGAGAGCGATATTTTTGGAGTAGACGTTTTGTTGAGAAAGGAAATTGCAAATTATCGCATTTGGTTAGGGTATACGTTCAACGATGTACAATACTCTTTTTCTGAATTGCAAACCAGTTCATTCCCAGGAAACAACGATGTTACCCATAATTTTAGAGTGTCAAATACTGTAGATCTTAAGAATTGGGAACTTTCTTTGGGCTGGACGTATCGCACAGGTATTCCGTTTACCCCGGTTGACGGTTTTAACACCATAAGTGGAGATATCGATTTTGGTTCCTTGAACAGTGAACGTTTGCCAAATTATCATCGATTGGATGCTTCACTATTGTACAAGTTTGGAATTTCCCAGAATGGTAATATTAGAGGTGCTTTTGGTGTCTCCTTCCAAAACATTTACAACCGACGTATTCCCATATCGGTGTTTTATCGTGTGGATGAAAATGTTGAAACCGGTTTTCAAGAACTGAATCAAATCGAACAGTTGTCCCTTGGTTTTACGCCCAATGCTACTTTTCGGATATTTTTCTGATTTTGTTCTGACGTAAATGGAAAATGTACGTGACATTAAAACCGAAAAACAGATTACCATCCCTAGTGTTGAAATTGTTACGTGTCTGGGTGATAAAGGCATCCTCGGCAATATTGTGCGCGTTGGAGAGGTTGAACTGAAGAATTAAATCGGTAAGCTCCCAATTCACTCCAAGGGAGAAAGCACCAAAAGTTTCAACAGATTCCACAGGATTGGCCAAATAGAAATACTCCGATGTTACCGAAACATGACCTCCGATTCGGTACCTTCCCCCAAACCCCACGGCGAAATGATTTCTAGGGTCATCTTCGCTCAAAGAGGAGTTTCTGTGGATAAATGTCGGGGATATCTGCAAAGAAAAGTTTCGAGTGAACTTTCTGGCCAGCAAAAGCTGTGTGGTGAAGGACAACTTTTCGGAAAAAGAATTACTAAGGTTTATACTACGGTTGGGGTTGGTCCTGACACTTGCATTTTGTAATAGTGTCAAACCAAAAGGAGAACCCTTGCCCTGGCTTACCTGTTGAAGGATTCGATACTTTGCATAGGTGTCGAAAATTCCGTCGAAAGTGGTGACCCCGGTTCCTAAGGTGAATCTATCGGAGAATGCATAAGAAAGGCCAAATCTTGTACTCACCCTATCCGCAAGAAAACCCTGGGTTCGCTGGGGAATATTCCAAAAACGAGTATTGGCCGATATTTCCAAACTTCCGGTTTTTCGAGTTTCAACGGAATGTCCCAGTCCTATTCGGGTTGTTTTAAACGTAGCTTGAACCAAATATGTACTGTCGGGGAACTCTTTTTCGAGGGTGCTCAACAAATCCTGACCAAAGGAGAGATTTAACAATCCTAGGAAACAGAAGAACACGATGTATTTTTTTTCAGTTTTCATAGGGTTGATATTCAAATCTAAATGAAACTTCTATCGTCTTGGAAATGTTACCGGCCACAATGGGCGGAATCTTGATTTTATAATCTGCAACCCGTAAGTCAAAAGTGCCCGAGAGAATGATGCTCCCTTGTATATTTTCAATCTTGGTTTTGATTTCCAACTCTTTGGAGACACCGTGTATTTGTATTTGCCCTTTAACCAGCTTGGTCTGGGATTCAGGAAGCGTAGGGTCAAAATCCAAAATTTTACCTTCAAAAGTTGACTTCGGATAAATATCGGATTCAATATAACTTTCGTTAAAATGTTCCTGCATAAGTGCCTTCTTAAACACAAAGGCCCGCATGAGCATGCTTACCGCAACCTCGGCTGTGGAAAAATCGGCAACGCTCAATACTTGATTGTTCACAGCTTCAATATCCTCAACCTGGGTATGGGAAAAAAAACTGATTTGACCTTGCTTGGTAATGACACGGCTGGCAGACTGTCCCCAGCATAGAGGTGTCATAAACAAGGCAAAAAGAAGGATTGATTTATTCATTTGATTGGTTGACCAAAACACAGTTCAATAAAATAGCATCCATTAAAAAGCCTTTGCAGACCCCTTTTAAGACCACGGAATCGCCAGCGGAAAGCCGTTCAACTTGAGATTGCTGGCCATCTTCCATGTCGCACATGATGCATACATACTCACCTTCACCCTGCAATAATACTGTATATCTGTTATTGAAAAAAGTAATCTCTTTGACAACGCCCTCAACCTCTACTACCTTTTCTACATACTTTTCATTGGCAGATGCTTCATCTACGAGAAACGAGGCCAACAAATCTTCGGCATGAACTTTAATTTCAGTTTCCGTAGTGACCTTCATGGTTTCAGGTGCTCTATGGAATTCAAGCCAAAGTAGTCCAAGTGTGCCTACGGTCATTATCAAGAAAAGTAACAGCAAGTATTTCTTTTTGTATGCCATTCTGGAATATCTACTTGTTGTGTAAAAATAACCCATAGGAGCCATAAAGGGGTACTCCTATGGGTTTTAAACAACTAAACTGGAAAACTAACTTTAAACATAGCAATTGATTTCCCGCGCATTCTACACCAGATATTCGTAGTTGAATGTCTGGTCGATGGCGCCATAACCACTATCGTCATCATCATCGCATGAAGCGAAGGTCAAAACAAGCACGCAGATTATGGCTTTTAACAGAATAGCTGTCTTTAGTCTTAAGTTTTTCATTGGTGTTTATTTAAAAGATTAATATTTGTTTAATTGGCCGATCCGAGCGATGGAGTTTCATCTTCTACCCAATCGTCAGATGTTTTTCCTTCTCCATCATAGGCAATACTCGAGCCTACGACTACATGGGGAACATAACCTCCAGCATTCCAGATGCCAGCTTCTACAGCTACACTTTCCCTTGCATTACCTGCGGCACCCCATTGAACAAAGCTTCGGATGCTTGCTGCACTGCCAAATGAGTTATCGGCATATAGGCCTAGTCCACCCTTATCATCAGGAACCGCTATGGTAGCCGGAGTGAAGACCAAAAACTCACCGGGGGCCAGGTTTGTTGAACCACTGATAATAGTGGTCATGGTATCATCCCCAATTCTGAAATATTGCCCAGGACCGAAGCACATCCAATAGGTGGAAAGGTCAACGGTTTGGTTACCATTGTTGTAAAGCTCAATTTGATCATCTACCAAATATTCCACTTCGTTTATGACTACCGAACGAACTTCGGGAGCCGTAAAGGTATTTGGTGCTCCAAATGTGGTAGTTGTGGTTTCTGACCAGTCGGAAGCGCTGAATCCATCGCCATCGTAAGCAATGCTGTAATCGGCGTTTCCGACTACATTTACATATTCACCTTCTATCCAAATTCCTGCTTCTACGGCCACATTTTCCCTCGGACTTCCAGGAGCACCCCACTGTACAAAAGAGCGTATGTTGGCAGCATCACCAAAACCGGCATTGTTGATATAAAGGCCTATTCCACCAGTAGCTGAAGGCATATCATAGGACACGCTTAGGAACTCTCCTGGAGCCATGTCCAAATTACCTTCAGATTCGAGGTCACTTATTCTTCTATACGTACCAGGACCCAAACACAGGAAGTAATCACTTACATCAACAGAAACGTTACCATTGTTGTACAATTCAATGTAGTTTCCTAAATAAGCGACTTCAGTCAGAATTACGGATTCAACCACTTCAGGTTCGGTAAACACATTTTCGGCTCCTAAACTAGGTGTTCCGGTCTCATCCCAGTCAGAGGCGGCATTTCCATTTCCGTCAAAGGCAATGGTATTGGCAGCGATTCCCAGCACAGGAACATATTCACCAGCTGTCCATTCACCTGCTGCTACCGCCACGTTCTCCCTGGCACTACCTCCAGCACCCCATTGTACAAAGTCTGCCAATGTCGAGGGATTGGTAAAATCGGAGTTGTTTCTATACAGCCCAATACCGCCTTCGGCCCTTGGCATATTGTACTCGACCACCAAATATTCACCAGAAGCCAAATTGGTGTTCCCCTGGGCATTCAAATCTCCTATCCTTCGGTAGGTTCCTGGGCCAAGGCACAAGAAGTAACCACTGAGGTCAACATTGACATCACCATTGTTAAAGATTTCCACGGAGCCTTCAAGGTATGCGACTTCGTTAAGAACCACAGAAGCCACGCCATTGTCATCAGGCGGATTTGGGTCATCATCGGTAGATCCGTTGAAGTCATCTTCAGAACAACTCCAAGCTGTAATTAATAATGCAGATACAAAAAGAAACTTTTTCATTTTAAAATTTTTAAAGGGTTAACTAATTATGGGTACAAAGCAACCAAGACGGTAGCTTTATGTTATTATAAATATTGGTGAAAGGGAATTTTGAGGTTTAAAAGGGAATTTTTAATAAGTGATTTGATAGTATATTCATTCTAATCCTGTAACCTTCCCATGGTATCTTTGGCAACTTCGGTTTTCGCAATTAAACATGTATATCTCTGCAACTGCAACAAGTGCCATTACAATCGTTTTTTACTTTTTCACCTTCTTCTTGATAACCTAGATCACCAAGTGCATTAAGGGCTTTGGAAATTTCATTGGCCCTTACGAAATTGAACACAATCAATGAATCCATGGGATAGAGATGTACATTGGTTATGTCTTTTATGTCGAGCAAGACTTCTTTGATTCTATCTGAGCAACGATCGCAAAATGATTGTTGCACTGGGATTTTTGCAATACTTGTTTTCATCTTCTTGATTTTAAAAAACTCTTGAAAGATTAAACCCAAAGAAGATGTCTCCATCTGACCAATCACCGGTCGCCTGTCCCAGAAAACCATTTGTGTTCATGGGTTGGGCATTCGTAAAATGCAGTTGAAACACGTGCCCGCCAGTTTCAATATCAAAACCGACTGAAAGAGGGTTATTAAAAGGGGAATTCGAAGCTCTATTCAAATGCAACCCATAGTCTACATTGAGTGATACTCTTTTGGAGATTTTATGCCTGCCCCCAAAGCCTATGGCATACTGTGAATTTTCTTGCTCATCCAATTGAACTAAGTTCTCATGGAAAAAAGTGGGAATCAGCTCAAGCGAAAAGTTTTTGGTGAATTTTTTGGCTATTAGTAATTGTGCGGTGTATCCCAAACGATTTTTGAATTCAAGACCGGGCAAGTTGGCATCATCCAAAGCACCATTGACCAGTACGGTTCCAAAACCGACCAATGCAAAAGGAAACCCCTTCTTTTTCTGTCTGGCCAATCTAAGCTTTAAGGAGCTTTCATAGGTTTTTAAGAATGAACTACGGGAAACTCCAATATTGATGGCATCGGAAATACCATAGATGAAATTCAGCCGCGTTACCGCTTGATCAAGTCCGAAGAAGTCCTCAAAACCAGGTTTAATAGAACCAAATCTGTGAGAAACCACAAAATATAGCTCTCTGCCGGATACCATTTTGGTAGACTCAAAGTTTACAATTTTGAGACCTTTGAAAGCAGCACTTTGAAAATCGTTGACTTGGTCTTTATCAATTTCTGATAATAGGTCATCTTGCGATAAACCTAAAAGTGGAAATAAAAATATAATGAGATATAGTGTTTTCATTTTGTTTTTTTTAGTGGTTGGTAAGCTAATTTTTGATTAGGACGGCCTGATCTATTTTGACGATTTCAAGAAGGTCGTCAAATCCGATACATCGACCTTTTATCTTTATGTTGGAGCCATTAACGAATACTACTCCTGCTTGTTTTTGGGTGTCAAAATCTACCTGAACTTTGTTGTCGATGTATACGGTTCTTAATTGTTCAATCTCGGTTATAGACCCATTGACTTCAATGGTTTTATTGGCCAGACTTACCGAAGAGCCGTTCGAATTAACAAACGTATCATGCAGTTCTGTCGCAGAAATTGACGCAATTGCTCTTTCCCCCGCAATGTTTCTATGAGGTTTGAACATATAACTAAGGGTTAGAAAAGTGGTTACTGCAGTAACAATGCCTATGGCAACAATAAGAGTGAGATGTTTTTTCCTTTTCATTTTTGGATAAGTTTAAAGTTTATTTGAACCAATACTTCTTTGGCAATTTTGTTTCGTACTATTTTTGGAATACCGATATCAAAATCTTCAGGTTTGACCTTAAAAGTTCCTTCCATCATAATGGAATTTTCCACCTTATAAACTGATACATCTGTACGAATATCTTTTTCTTTCCCATGCAATTTCAGTTTGCCAATTACGGCAACCTGGGAGGGTGATTCTGAGAGTTTTGAACTGTCAAAGTCAATTAACTTTCCTTTGAAAGTAGCTTTGGGGTAGGTGTCTGATTCAATGTAATTTTCATTGAAATGTTCTTGCATTAGGGAGTTTTTAAAGCGAAATCCTTTGACCAATGCCAATGAGGCAATTTGGTTGGTTTCTGTATCCAATATTGCGGTGGCAGATTCGGTTATGGCCTTTACTTCCTCAAAGAGCTTTTCAGAGGCCTCAAATGCAACTTTCCCCTTTTTATCAATGTATTTGTTCTGTGCACTAAGTATGGAACTCGCGAGTATGGTTATGACCAGACTAAGAAATACTGTGTTTTTGAGAATTTTCATCGGTATTTATTTTTGATTAGGTTTTTGGTGTTTTATTCTGCCCGTCCCTCTTGAATCCACTGTTCTATCAGGTCAATTGATGCTTGAGGCATTCTACCAGAAGGTGGCATTGCCCCGGGCTGTCCTGTTTGTAATGAAATTGTTCGAAGTACGCCGGCGCTTCTAGAGCTTACTTGTTGAAATGTTACCAAGGGGAAGGGAGCTCCATTCCTTGGTGGATTTGAATGACACCCAAGGCAATTGTTGGCAATGATGGGTTGGATATCTGTAGAGAAGGTGACACTAACACCTTGGTCTTCATCCTCGCCGGCAGTATCATCTGTATTTTCCGTCGGAAGGTCTAACAAATCACTTTCGCTGTCATTGGCACAACCAAATGTCATGAGCAATAAAAGAGTTAAAAAAAGTTTTAATACGCTTTTCATGTGTTGGGATTTAGTGTTATACTTTGTTTTTTGTTTACCCCAAAACAAGTGCACATCAATAGGTTAGGAGAACAAAATGTTGGTGAAAGGGAAAAACGGGCCTTGAGAGGGAACAACTGGAGGTGACAGGAAAGAAATTTCCCCCATACAGAAAAAGAAGGTTATTTTTGTGTGCTATGGCTCTTACGAGGTTTACCGGTTTTGTGAATAATGCAAATACTGTAAAAAGAAGTATCAACTTTACTATTTTGAATCAATGAGAAAGGACAGACTATACTTGTTCACCTTTCTGGCCATTACGGTTATTTTTATCCTTATTGCCGGTGTTGCGATACGTTCATTTATCAAGGTAAGTGCAAATCAACTTTTGGAGAGTCAGTTGGAATCCAGTAAACGGGAGGCCAAAGAAGTAGCCACCCTCGTCGGGTTTCAATTGGCAAGTGGGCTTGATAAGGATGTAGTGGTTCAAAATGTGCAGGAGAGCATTGAAAATACGAATACCGAAAACGGATTTATCTGCATGTTCGATTGGTCTGGAAGGGAAATTTGTCATCCCGATATCACAAGGGTAGGTCAACAGGTAAGTCCAAACCAGTCTTCGGTGAGTTCGGTGAATGGAGATATAACGCCTGCAGATTTCTATGATTTATTGACCAATAAGCGCTCCTTTGGAGGGATTCGGGATTTTGGTGAAGAGCAGAGGGAATCGGAAATCATCTATTTATACCCTGTTCCAAATTCAGATTGGATTATCGGGGCGCATGCCAATTTGGAAAAAATTTCCAATCAAATTGATGGACTTCGCAGTAAGTTTTATACCATTTTTATAATCATGGGATTTGCCATAGTGCTCTGTTCCGTAATTATGGTGCGACTTATTGGTAGTTCTTACGAAAAGCGATTGGAAGCGAAAAACCAACGGTTGGAGGATGAGGTGGTAAATCTCGCTAAGCTGAACAAAGACCTTGATAAGTACCAACAAAGGGTGATTGAAGCCAGGCCGCAATCCCAGTCAAAAAACACCGAAAAAGGAAGGAAACGTATTCTTACCTATGTGCGAAACGAACTGAAACCTATTTCTACTGAGGATATCGCCTACATTTTTATGGAAAGTACGATTACGTACGTAGTTTGTTTTGATGGGAGCCAGTCTACCTCCAATTCCAGTTTGGACGAGTTGTTTTCCAATCTTGATGAAACTCATTTCTACAGGGCCAATCGACAATTTATAGTGGCTATTTCTGCAATTAACAAGATTATTAAGTACGGAAATAACCAATTGAAAATTCTGGTCGACCCGAATTCTGAAGTTGATATCATAATTAGCAAAAACAGGGCAGCTGAGTTTAAGCAATGGTTGAATACTTAGTTGGCGAAAGTCATCCCCGATTTTGGAATCCCTAAACCTTCAAATAAAGGCATTTTGTTCACCGTTATTTGAAGGTTTTATGTGATTAATTGTCCCTATTGCGAGGTCCTTTCCTTCCAGGTTTTGGAGCCTTTTCCAATTCTTCACGGGTTAGAAATCCATCTTCGTTCAAATCAACTTTAGCAAAGTGATCCTTCAATGGACCTTTTACTTCATCTGTAGATAGTTTACCATCCTCATTTGCGTCAAGATCTTTAAATAGTTGTTCTATGGAAGGACGTTTTCTATGTTCTCTTTCTTCTTCATTTGATTGGGCTTTCAATTGGCATGATGCCATTGTCAAGGCGGCTACGCCTAAAACGATAATTGTCTTATTTTTTTCCATCATCTTTTTACTTATTTGAATTTTTAGATGTGAGATAGAAAAAAAACTTGCGGGAAAAGTCATTTTTTTTGAATTCCCTTTATTTTGTAGTGATGTAAGACCTGTAGTTTTTTGGATGAAAATCAATTTTTAGAGGACTTAAGGGCCCAAAAGCGCGAAGCTTACGCTAGACTTTTGGAGGAGTATCAGAAAATGGTATTCAACACCTGTCTATCATTCGTTCCAAATTCAGCCGATGCCGAAGATATAGCGCAGGAGGTATTTGTAGAGGTCTATAATTCCATCTCTAAGTTCAAGGGAAACTCCAAATTATCGACTTGGATTTACCGAATTTCGGTCAACAAGTGTTTGGAGTTTATTCGCAAGAGAAATACAAAAAAACGATTTGGCTTTATGCAGTCGTTAAGCGCAGGAAGTACACCATTGGACAAAACCACCTATTTTGCTGAATTTAATCACCCAGGAGTTCAGTTAGAACGAAAAGAACAACAGCAGACCCTGTTCAAGGCTATTGATCAGTTGCCGGAATCACAAAAAATTGTATTCACACTGCATAAAATAGATGGTTTGAGTTACAAAGAGGTGAGTGAGATTACCAAAAAAAGTGTTTCTTCTGTGGAGTCCCTACTTTTCAGGGCAAAACGAAACTTAAAACAGATTTTAACGGAGTATTATAAAAAAGAAGGGCGGTAGCACAAGTTTTGTGATGAAAGGGCATCTAAAGATTTAGACCACTACCGATAGTTATGGATGAAAAAAAAACCACACCAAGATTAATCGACGAACTGATTGATTCAGTATCGGAGATAGAAAGCGTCAACACACCGCCTTTTTTCAGGGATAAGGTATTAAAGCGATTGGAAAAAGCTCAAGAGTCGGAAGCAATGGCACCTTTTTTATTTGGTTTTACACCAAAATTACAGATTGCCGCTCTTTTGGTCTTCGCTATGTTAAATATTGGGGCCTTATGGTACTATCAAAATCAGCAGCAACAAGAGGAACTCCAAACTTTTGCGGAGGCCTATGGATTATCACTATCTGAAGAATCAATTTTGAACTAGCGTCAGATGAAAAGGAACGTACTTTTAACGGTTTTGATAGTCTTTTTAATGGTTATGAATGTTGTGTTACTGTTTTTGGTGGTACAAAAACCAGATAAAAAACTGAGACCACCTAAAGAATTCATAACCGAGAGACTTGGGTTTGATGAGAATCAAACAGCTAAATTCTTGGAATTTGATGAAGCACATCACCGAAAAATGCGGGCCATTGATGATAAAACTCGAATACTAAAAGAAGAATTGTTTACCAATTTGGAAGGTGAACGTCTTAAAAAAAATGAACTGGACTCCATTGGAAATTTAATTGGGGCATTGGCCAAAGACCGTGAATTGGAGGTGTTGGATTACTTCAAAAAAATTGAGCAACTGTGTGATGAAAAACAAAAACTTAGGTTCAAAAGAATTGTGAGGGGAGCCCTTCGAAAAGGTCCTCATGGTCAAGGACCACCACATAAAGGACCTCCACCACCTCGATGAATAACTTGATGAATGATTGAAACTTGGATTTAGGATTGAATGGTTTGAGTTTCTTTTAAAGTCCGGAGGTCTGTATCTCCGGACTTTTTTCTTTAGGGCAACCTCTTTAAGAAAATTTTAGCATAACTTAAGGCGTAATGTTAAAAAAATGAGTTCGACCTAATGAACAAGAACAACTTTAATCATTAAAAAAATGACCGAACAACTTCAAAAAATTACTAAAAAACATTGTGAAAATCCACCAGCAAAGTATAACGACCTTAAAGTACTTTTCTTAAACTGCACACTAAATAGAACTCCGGTACTATCACATACAGAGGGCCTAATTAAAGTAGCTCAGAATATTTTTGAAAAAAATGGGGTTAGTACGAAGATTATTCGTCCTGTAGATTATGATATTCCTGCAGGTTTGGGTCTTGATATGTCCCAGACCCCTGAATGGGACAAAGATGATTGGCCCATGATTCAGAAAGAAATTGACGCGTGTGATATCTTGATTATCTGCACTTCGGTATGGTTGGGCGAAAAATCGTCTGTTTGCAACAGAACCTTAGAGCGAATGTATGGTTACACCCATCAGTTCAACGAAAAAGGTCAATATCGTGATTACGGAAAAGTCGGAGCTACATTGATTACCGGAAATGAAGATGGAGTAAAACACTGCGCCATGAATATCTTGTTTTCGTTGTCACATATAGGATATACCGTTCCTCCTCAAGCTGACGCAGGATGGATGGGCGAGGCGGGCCCTGGTCCCTCATATCGTGACGAGGGTTCGGGAGGGCCAGAAAATGATTTTACCAATAGAAATACAACTTTTTTAGTATGGAATTGTCTGCATTTGGCGAGGATGCTCAAAGATAATGGCGGTGTTCCAGCGTATGGGAATCAACCTGATGAGTGGGAAGCGGGTTGTAAGGCCGGATTTGATAGTCCAGAACACAAAAGATAAGGGAACCTATTTAGTATACCCTTATTAAATAGCCAGTCATGTTTAAGATTTTCACGGGAATCGTAGCCTTGTCATCGTTATTGAGCTTTTTGAATAAAAAGCTTTTAAAACTACCAGATACCATTGGGGTGATGGTGCTGGCCATTTTGGCCTCACTGCTAATCGGGTCTCTCAACTTCATAAATCACGAAGTATTCACAAGCGTATGTGCGATTGTGGAACAAATCGATTTTCGAACCATACTCTTCGATTTCCTTCTGAGTTTTCTGCTTTTCGCAGGTTCTATTCATGTCCAGGTCCATACATTATTGAAGGAAAGGGGCCCTGTCCTAATTTATGCCTCACTGGGAGTATTGATTTCTACCTTCATAATAGGGACCATTTTTTTCTATGTGGCTTCACTGCTAGAAGTACATATCGACTACATTTATTGCTTGGTGTTTGGAGCACTTATTTCTCCCACAGACCCGATAGCGGTTTTGGCATTGCTCAAAAAGGCGGGGGCACCAAAGGATTTGGAAATCAAAATAGTAGGGGAGTCCCTTTTTAATGATGGAGTGGGAATCGTGGTGTTTATTTCCCTACTTTCCATTGCTACCATGTCCGGAGGCCATGGCGTGGAACCTTCTCATATTTTCCTTGAATTTGCTCAAGAGGCATTGGGTGGTATCGCATTAGGGTTTGTTTTAGGGTTTCTGGGGCGTTTATTTCTGAAAAACATTTATGAAGCCCCTGCCATAGCCGTACATATTTCTTTGGCCATTGTCATGGGAGGGTATTGGCTAGCATCCGTTATACATGTGTCGGGAGCCTTGGCCATGGTGGTCACGGGACTTATGATTGGGGATTATCTGCACAAATCTTGCAAAAGTGAAGCCTTAAAAGACAACATGAATGTTTTTTGGAAAGTATTGGATGAGATTTTGAACGCCATCCTATTTGTTTTAATCGGATTGGAAATCGTAAGCCTCGATTTCAATACTACTTATTTGATTGTAGGGTGGCTTGCTATCCCCATTGTTCTCTTTTCCAGATTTATATCGGTCTTTATTTCCAATATTTTTTTGAAAGAGGCGCATAGAAGCAATCGCAAAAAAGTGGTTATCCTCACTTGGGCCGGACTTCGAGGAGGAATTTCAATTGCTTTGGCCCTTACCTTGCCCGAGGGCGAGTTTCGAGAGATTTTAATTTTTACTACCTATTGTGTGGTAGTATTCTCAATACTGGTACAAGGCTTGACCATCGATAAGCTGGTGGTTCGACTTTTAAAAAACGACAAACAAACGATTTAGGGCACATGGCTTCAAAAGAAACAATTTGGTATAAAGTTCTCGACAACAAAAAGGAACTCCCTGAAGGAAGGGTAAAAACGGTGACTGCTGCCCACAAAGGCATATGTCTGACCCATTTTGAGGGAAAGTTCTCCGCATTGGATAATAAGTGTCCACACCAAGGAGGCCCACTGGGAGAAGGCTCCATTGAAAATGGAATGCTTCGGTGCCCTTGGCATGGGTGGGATTTTCACCCCTGTACCGGCCTACCTCCGGGAGGATATGATGATGGTGTTGAAACCTTTGAGGTGAAAGAAGAAAATGAAGCTATCTATGTAGGCCTTCCGGAAGAGGAAAAACATGAAACCACAGTGTCAGATATCATGGTGGAGACTATGGTGAACTGGGGCGTTACCAAGGTATTCGGAATGGTGGGTCATTCCAATTTAGGGTTCGCCGATGCCATGAGACGGCAAGAAGAGCTGGGAAAGCTCAATTTTTATGGAATCCGACATGAAGGCGCAGCTGCTTTTGCAGCTTCTGCCCATGGAAAACTGACAGGAAAGCCTGCGGCTTGTTTTTCCATTGCAGGCCCAGGAGCTACCAATATGTATACCGGGATGTGGGATGCCAAAGTGGACCGAGCACCACTTTTGGCCTTGACAGGTCAAGTTGCTACCCAAGTGGTTGGAACAGGTAACTTTCAGGAAGTCGATTTGGTCCAAGCATTTGGTAGTGTAGCTGAATTCAATCACAGGGTCCAGAGTGATAGTAAGCATGCAGAGTTAATGTCCTTGGCAGTTAAACATGCCTTACTCAGAAGGGATGTTTCCCATCTGACGTTTCCTGATGAGGTACAAGAGCGAAAAGCCAAGGATGGGGCCAAACCCCAGACTCCTGAGAAGCGCATCACCACTATGGAGATTGCTCCACCCCAACAATCGGTGGACGATGCAGTAAACCTGATAAAAAAGTCAAAACGTCCTGTAATTATTATGGGTCATGGGGCACGATTCCATAAAAAAGCTATTGTACAATTTGCTGAGAGTTTGAATGCTCCGGTTGTAACTACCTTTAAAGGAAAGGGACTCATCGCTGACAATCATCGATTGGGAGGTGGCGTGTTGGGTCGGAGTGGTACGCCCATTGCTTCATGGTTTATGAACGAGTCAGATTTACTTATCGTTTTTGGTGCTTCTTTTTCGAACCATACAGGAATTACCCCCAAAAAACCAATAATCCAAGTGGATTTTGACCCCTTGGCCTTAAGCAAGTTTCACAAGGTGGAGGTTGCTGTTTGGGGAGAAATATCAAGGACATTGCAAATTTTTGATAATGAGCTGAAAGGAAATACAAGTACGATAGACCAGACCGATGAGATTGCAGAACGATGGAAAATTTGGAGGGATGAAAAAGCAAAAAGACTTTTGGAAACCTCGGATAAAGGGGTAAGCTCCATTGCGGTTTTTGATGCGATGAACGAACTCGTTCCCGAAAATGCCGTAATGTGTGTCGACGTCGGGAATAATGCCTATTCCTTTGGGCGCTACTTTGAATCAAAGGAACACGATTTCTTAATGTCAGGGTATTTGGGTTCGATAGGCTTTGCATTGCCTGCCGCTATTGGGGCTTGGACAGCTGTAGGTGACTCAAGACCTGTGGTTGCCGTGGCTGGCGATGGTGGTTTGTGCCAGTATTTGGCCGAAATCACCACTCTGGTAAAATACAATATGTCAGTAAAGCTGATTATTTTGAACAATCACGAACTGGGTAAAATTTCAAAGGAACAACGTGCAGGAGAGTTTGATGTGTGGAAAACATCACTGTCCAATCCAAATTTTGCAGAATTTGCCCAATCGTGTGGTGCTTGGGGTAAGCGTATTGAAAAACAAGAAGCATTGGTTGATGGCATGAAAGCACTTTTTGCTGAGAAAGGACCTGCAGTTCTTGAGGTTATCGCTGATGTAAATTTGATTTAGTCATGGAGATTTTTGTTTATGCCTTCCTCATAATTTTGGAAATCTATTTCGCCGCTGGCTTGATTTTCGCAGTATTCTTTCTTTTTTCTGCCAAACGCATAGACCCAATCATGGGGGAAAGTAAAAAAATAGTTCGATTACTGCTGTTTCCGGGCGTTGTGGCAACGTGGCCCTTTCTTTTGGGAAAACTGTTTAACTCCAAAACCAACGAATAATGGACGCAGCGCTACGAAAACGACACAAATACATGTGGTTGGTTATAGCCCCGGTGATGGTGGTTTTGATTGTATTGGCTTCAAAAGACTTAAGCTTCTCTTCGAATACTGGTATGCTGGAACAGAAAAGTGGTCCTGGAAAGATTTTGAAGACAGTTGAAAATGGTAAGATTCAGGTATTCTTGATGGAAGATTCCGAGAAATACCTTCTTCAGGTGACACTTAAATCCCCAATACGGGCTACATCTTCGGTTTTAGTTGGGTTAACGGACGATAGCAAAAAAGAGTTGGTTCTTGGGCAATTGGAGGGTGTAGGTACTTATTCATTTCAAGTATCGGAAAGTATTGAAGGGATACTTTTGAAAGATCCCATCAAAAACCAACAAATTCTAAAACTGGAATTCTAATGGGATTGGATTATAAATTGGTTCTCTGGAACAAGAACAAAAAAAAGTACGATACCATTATCGGATTGGGAATGTTGTTGTATTTGGTGGTTTTTATTGGTTTGACCTTGGCTTTTAATCCAGAGGGAACTGCCGAAACATTGATTATACGGGCGTTTGGATCATTGGCCATTTTAATTTTGCACGTTATTCTCATAATAGGTCCGTTGTGTAGGCTCAATCCAAAGTTTTTGCCCTTACTTTATAATCGAAGGCATTTGGGGGTAAGTATGTTTTTGGCAGCCTTGGTTCATGGAGCTTTTTCGATAATCCATTTCCATGCCCTTGGCAATGTCAACCCTATTTATTCCATTTTCACCTCAAATCTCGATTATGGTTCCTTGACGAACTTTCCTTTTCAGGTTTTGGGTTTTTTAGCGTTGTTGATTCTGTTCTTTATGGCATCCACAAGTCATGATTTCTTTCTGAAAAACTTATCCCCAAAAATTTGGAAAGGACTGCACATGATGGTCTATGTGGCGTATGGCTTGGTGATTTTACACGTATTCTTGGGAGCTTTTCAACAAGAAACTTCAATGGCCACTATGGGAATCTTGGTTATTGGATTTTTGCTCATCTCTGGACTTCATCTTACAGCGGCGATCAAAGAATCGAAAATTGATTCTTCCGAGGGGGAAAAGACCGATGATGGTTGGCTCGAGGTATGTAATATCAATGAAATAGCCGAAAACCGAGCCAAAATTTTCTCCATCGAAAATGAGAGGGTAGCCGTTTTTAAATATGACGGAAAACTATCTGCGATTCATAATGTTTGCAAACACCAGGGAGGCCCTTTGGGAGAAGGAAAAGTAGTGGATGGCTGCGTGACCTGTCCTTGGCATGGTTACCAATATCTGCCAGAGAACGGGCAATCACCACCTCCATTTACAGAAAAGGTATGCACATATGAATTGAGGTTGGAAAATGATACCATCTATATCAATCCAGAGGGAAAGCCTGAAGGAACCGAAGTTGAACCTATTACGTATTAGAAAATGGCTGAAAAAGATGAGTTTTACATAGGATATGTTGATGCTGTGGGTGATCGGACCAAAAAATCCACAAAAGCTTTTGTTCTTATCACGATTGGAGTTCTTTTGTTGTTTGCGTTTTTGTTTGGTTTCTTTCAAAGGCCTGCTGTCAACAGTAGTTTTGATTTTGACACAGCTACTAAGGTTTCCGGAACCTATTATGAAATGCCTTATCCCATGTTGCGGGTTGAACTGGCCGAAAGTACCTATAAGAACATTTTACTATTGGGATTCGGTAAATTTGGAGCCAATTCCTATTTAAACGATATCAGGAGTAAAGAGGGAAATCTCGAAGGAAAACATTTAAGCATTGAGGGGAACCTTATTTATTACAATGGTAAGACCTTAATGCAAATTGATGACAGTCAAAAGATTGTAATGACCTCAAAACAGAAAAGGAATCCGGTAGTTGCCGAATCATTGGGTGAAAAAGTGGTTGAAGGAGAGATAGTTGACCCCAAATGTTATTTTGGAGTGATGAAGCCCGGTTATGGCAAAATCCATCGGAGTTGTGCCGCACTTTGCATTTCTGGTGGAATCCCTCCCGTATTGGTTTCCAGTGACCCTGAAGCAATTTCCGATTACTTTTTGTTGACCGATTTGAAAGGAAATCCAATTCATAAAGACATACTACCATATATAGGCCAGCCCTCACGGTTAAAGGGTAAGGTAGAAAAACTGGAAGATTGGCACGTGATGCGAATCGATGTTTCGGAAATAGAAAAACTAAATAAACAATCTTTAATCTACTGATATGAGAAAATTATTCCTGATGCTATTTTTGACAACGAGCTCTATTGCTTTTGCCCAAGCTATAGATTACAATACAAAAAAAGGTTATGCGGCAAGTGGTTACGATGTAGTTGCTTATTTCGATGGCCAGGCACTAGAGGGAGAAAAGTCGCTAAGCGCAACTCATGATGGAGTGAACTATAAGTTTTCTTCCCAGCAGAATTTAGATAAGTTCAACGCCAACCCAGAAAAGTATGTGCCTCTTTTTGGAGGATACTGCGCGTATGCGGTAGCAACCTCCGGAAAAAAAGTAAATATAAACCCAGAGACCTATGAAATTAGGGATGGGCAATTACTTTTATTTTACAATTCAGGGAAAACAAATACACTTGAACTTTGGCTAAGAGAATCTCCAGATAAGCTTAAAATTAAGGCCGACCAAAACTGGGAAGAAGTAAAGTTTAAGTAAATCGAAGAAAGACTTGGCTCGCTTCAAAAGAGCGGGTTAATTACGATAGTTGATGAGAAAGACGCTTAAAATCCTTTTTGCTGGTTTATTGGTCAGTTTTTTAGGGGCTTTGCCTTTGGGCACCTTAAATCTCACAGCTTTTGATATTGCAGCCTCAGAAGGATTATTTTCCGCTTTTTGGTTTGCTGCGGCAGTAATCTTGGTCGAATTGGTCGTGGTACGATTGACCCTATATGGCAATGAAAAGCTTAGATTGACCGACCGTTTGACCAATTACCTTTTCGCATTTGGGATTGTACTACTGGTATATTTGAGTATCACCAGTTTTATGGATCCCTCCAAGGTTTCCGAGGTAGGCTCAAAAGCGGAATGGTTACCTAAAATCAGCTCACCATTTATTTTGGGTCTTTTATTGAGTGCATTGAATCCCTTGCACTTTCCTTTTTGGATGACATGGACCAAGGTACTTTCTTCAAAAGGCATTCTAATGAAAACCTCAAGGTCATATATATCATACATCTTAGGAATAGGTATCGGGTCTCTGATGGGCTTGACCGTATTTATTATGCTGGGCGAATATGTCTTCACCGATTATGGTAAATACAGTACGGTGACCAATTATTTAATGGGACTGCTATACCTTGGTTTTTCTTTATATCTTTTGTTCTTGTTACTTAAAAAACACCTTAACCTTAAATTACAATAAACGACCCTATGTTCACTTCTTCAATACAGACTATTGAGCAATTCAAACATATTTTATTGGAGCTTCCCCAAGAGGTTTATGCCCAATCGTGTTCCATTTTATCCAACTCAAGTATAGGTCAGCATACAAGGCATATCATTGAGTTATATTTATGTTTAATCGATGGTTATACCTTGGCTGATGTGTCCTATGACCGACGAGAAAGAAATCGTCGTATAGAAGCAGAATTGCCCTATGCTATTGAGTTGTTGGAACGCATTCAAGAGGAACTTGAAAAGCCCAATAAACCGATAAAAGTGACTTATGAGCTTGGAGGTGTGGATACCATACTGGATTCCAATTATTATAGGGAAGTGATGTACAATCTGGAGCACACTATTCATCATCATGCATTGATTAAAGTAGGTATCCAACACTTTACTGATATCAATCTTCCAGAATCTTTTGGTGTAGCACCATCGACCCTACAATTCAGACAGACATGTGCACAGTAAGTTTTATAGCGCAAAACGGGTCTTACTTCATCACCTCAAATCGTGATGAACATATATCGCGTCCCAAGTCGTTTGCCCCAAAGGAGCAGACCATAAACTCGGTTAGGGTTTTGTTTCCGAAGGATGCTAAAGCAGGGGGGACATGGTTCGCCATTAATGAAAATGAGCAGGTAGGTGTTTTGTTAAATGGTGGTTTTGTGCCACATGAATCTAAGGGGCCCTATGCCAAAAGCAGGGGGCTGGTGCTCTTGGAGATTATAGGTTCAGATAATCCATTGCAGGTCGTAAAGGACATCGATTTGAAGAATATTGAACCTTTCACACTGGTCTTGTTTGTTAGTAAAGAATTGGTTGAGTTTCGTTGGGATGGGAACAAAAAATATTTCTCAAACCTTGATTCCGAGAGAAGTTATATCTGGTCTTCAGTAACCTTATATGATGAGACTGCCATTGAAGTCAGGAATCGATTGTTTTCGAAGTTTGTTAGGGAAACAACTACGTTTACTCCTGATAAGGTCGTTGATTTTCATTCCAATAATCACGAAGATTTCGAAAATGGCTTTATTATAGACCGTACTACAGGGCTAAAGACATTTAGTGTTACCCAAGCGATTTTGAGTCCTGGTAAAACCAAGCTAAAGCACTTTGACCTTTTGGGAAGTAAGAAATATGAGGTCGATTTTGAATCGAGACAATTGGTAACTTCTATAAAATGAGCACTTGGAAATTAAAGTGGTATAGGTTGACACACTGGGAATATTGGCCCCTGTGGGCGATTTATTACCCCTTGTTTCCGGTTTGGCTCTATTATTCCATAAAGGCACGTTCGTTCTTCTTTTTCAACGCGGCCAATCCTACCATGAAAAATGGAGGTATGGCCATGGAATCAAAAATGGAGATTTACCGGATGATTCCTAAACAATACATTCCAGATACGCTCTTTATACAAAAAGATGAAACCCCAGAGTTTGCTTTGGAAAGAATTCTGAACAGAGGCATTGCTTTTCCTTTCATTGCAAAGCCAGATATCGGCATGAAGGCCTTTGGAGTGGAAAAAATTCATGATGGGGGAGAGTTCCATGATTATTTTAAAAGAAGTCCGGAAAATTTTCTCGTCCAAGAGTTGATTCCGTATAGCAAGGAAATGGGAATCTTTTATGTTCGTAAACCTAATGAAAGCAAGGGAAGGATTACCGGTATTGTTTCCAAAGAGTTTCTTTCCGTTATAGGTGATGGGAAACGTTCCACACTTGAGCTTATCAAGGAAGAACCTCGTAGTCATCTACAGTTGGATGCGCTTCAAAAAAAGTTTGGTTCCACTCTGGATAATGTATTGGAAAAAGGAGAAGAATTTATACTAGTACCCTATGGAAGCCACACACGTGGGGCAAAATTCATTGATGATACCCATAGAATAAATGAGGGACTGGTTCAGGTAATTGATAGTATTTGCTCCAAAATCGAAGGGTTTCATTATGGTAGGCTCGATGTGTTGTATAGATCATTCGATGAGCTGGCCGAGGGCAAAAATTTCAGTGTCATCGAAGTCAATGGGGCAGGAGGTGAAGCCACCCATATTTATGACCCCAAGCATTCCTTGTTCTTCGCTTGGAAGGAAATTACCAAGCACTGGGGCTATTTGAACGAAATAAGCATCATGAACCATAAAATGGGACATTCGTATCTTAGCTTCAGTGATGGAAGGGCTATGCTTAAGGCAAACGGACAGTTGGAAGCCCAGCTAAAGGTCATTTGAGATGAGAACAAATCCAATTTTGTTTTTTGTGCTGGTACTTTCCGGAATCATTCACCTAAGAGCACAGGAACCCAATAGCAGTTTTAAAAGAACAGACCTCGGTGTCTCAATTCAGGTATATCCTGCAGGAATTATTCCAACGGTTAATCTCGAGCACTATCTCAACGAAAGCTCTTCGTTATTGTTTCGGTTAGGAGCAAATTTTACCGACCGTCAAGACTTTAGCGATGTCAATGACATGGAAGAAGGTGAAGGTTTTGGAGGAACCATCGGTTTTCGAAAACATTTCCCTTCTGGAAAAGGAAAGTTCGTGGCCGGTTTAAACCTGGATGTATGGAGCTTAAATATTGATTGGACAGAGTTTCTTCGTGAAACCCTTGATTCTCCGTTGACGCCCGTTCAAGGAAGCACCTATATTTTGGTACTTCAGCCTTGGTTGGAAGGAGGATACTTTCTGCCCATAAAAAACACGAGATCACAGATTGGATTGACCTTGGGATTTGGTCGTGAAATCAATGTCATAACCAGCGGTGACGAGGTAGCCCAAGGATTTATCGGTAGTATTTCACTACAATATCAATTTTCCCTTTAAAAATTGTGTTTGAACTGGTCTTGTTTTATGCGAATGGCCCTGAAGGAATACATAATAAGCAACAGAATCCCCATCAGGGCACTGATGATACCAACACCCGACAAATATAGAGGCAGCTGTCCACCCATCACATGTGTGCTTTGGTAGAGCCCGGCAATCAACCCTGAAATCACAAAGAAAGCCACGGAAACATAAAGGAAGACCATCGCATAATTAAGAAGCTTCAACTGTTGCAGTTTCCTTTCCAAAAGATTGTGATAATTGGCTTGTTCTACAATGAGACCTTTTATTTCGTTGCTAAGACCCAGTAGTAGATTAGAAGTAGACATCAAGAGCAATCCAATTCCGGGGACTATGGTTATAGGGACATACCAGTTTTCCATAATTATGATTTGTACGATTTCAAAGCTTCCTTAAAAAATTGAACTGCTATGGTCTCATCTAGTCCGGAAGCAGGAAGAACAGCTCCTTTAAAGTCCTGATTTAACCACTCTCCAACCGATAATGTTGCAAATTTCGAGGTTTCAACACTGTTATGCCCTTTATAACCACTGATGTAGAAATAATGGTCGTTAATCAAGGAATCAGGGATGGAAAGTCCAAGCCCCACCGAAATATCAGCTTTTTCCAATGCCGAAAAGGCCCCAGAGTCGAAGTGATGTGGCCAAATACGAATGTCAGAATTCAGTTTTTCTTCTTTTAATGTCTTTGTTAGGACATTTTGGGCCAGACTGCGGAGTTGGGCAAGCCTAATAACTTCATTCGAGTCTGAGAGCTCAAATCTGTCGTCAGGAGACATCAGATAAGGAAGCTCATAATGAAGCTGATATGCATAAGACCTGTCGCAGTCTAAAGATTGTGATACGTTTTGTAACCAATCCACAATAGCTTGATGGTTTTTTCCATGAAGGGGTAGAGAAGCAGTTTGACCCTTGTTAACCCATTTTAAAGTGAAACTTTG
>NZ_JANQIH010000163.1 GCF_028282265.1 Allomuricauda sp. | reverse complement strand
TTTGGATAGGTTTATAATGAACCTCCTAAAAGTATGAAAAGAAATTTAGAGAGTCCTTAAGCAAACCTTCTCTCAATAAGCCCCATCAACCGTTCTTCGTAAGCTTCCTTGCCTTCCCAGTTATTGTACTCGGGCTTTACCATGTTGATGATAAACGCTTTGGAACGTTCTTCGGTTTCGATGGAATTCAATTGCGTAATGACCTTTTCGTATTCATTGGCATTGTCATTAAACAGAAATTTAATAAAAGCCAGCTTATCGTTAAGTCCAATTTGATATTGCTTGACCAACGTGTCGTTCAAAGATTTCTTGCCTTCGGTAGTTTTTTCAACATCTGGTGTCACCAGTTCCTTGTCGCTCTTTACAGTCTCGGGTTTCACCACGAACTCCGTAAAAAAATGTTCAACGGCAGTCTCCGATGGCATTTCAGATACCATATCCTTAATGGTGTCCATTCCAGGAGTAATAATATCCTCATCATGGGGATTGGTCTCAGGAACCGAAATATTACCACTCAATACGGCATTCGCCATTTTTTCAAATCGCGTTGCTATCACATTCTTTGAAACGTCTACCTCTACGTCACTCAGCTTTTCATCAATAAACTTTAAAACAGCCAATTTCTCATAAATACTTCTGGCCCTTTCATATAAAACTGTCAACTCTTGGTCGTCCCTTGCCGTAATAATATCTGTGGACAGTTTGATCAACTCCTCCCTTAACTTCCTTACCATCACAAAAATCTTTCTATAAAAATAAAATCATTTTGGCTATTCGCCTGAGAATAAAAGGTTAAATTTTCTCAGTATTTCAAGGCCTTTTTTTTTAGTAGCTTTGTGTTTTGCCTTAATTAAAACGAAAAAACTACACGGTTTCGTTTAAAAGTACGCTATGTTTCTCGAAAATACGGTCAACCACGAAGAACAGTTTGGATGGATAGAAGTCATCTGCGGCTCCATGTTTTCGGGAAAGACCGAAGAACTTATACGAAGGTTGAAACGAGCCCAATTTGCCCGTCAAAAAGTGGAGATTTTTAAACCCATAGTCGACACCCGCTATCATGAAGACATGGTGGTATCGCACGATGCCAATGAAATTAGGTCCACTCCTGTTCCTGCTGCGGCTAACATTCGTTTGCTAGCAGACGATTGTGATGTAGTAGGCATTGACGAGGCCCAATTTTTTGACGACGAAATCGTTACTGTTTGCAATGATTTGGCCAACAGGGGAATTCGAGTGGTGGTCGCAGGCTTGGATATGGATTTTAAAGGAAACCCTTTTGGGCCGATGCCCGCCTTAATGGCTACTGCAGAATATGTCACAAAAGTACATGCGGTTTGTACCCGGACGGGTAATTTGGCCAATTACAGTTTTAGAAAATCTGACAATGACAAATTGGTGCTTTTAGGAGAAACAGGAGAATACGAACCCTTGAGTCGGGCCGCTTTCTACAAGGCCATGTTAAGGGAAAAAGTCAATAAAATGGATGTTGAGGCAGAAGAAGTAAAGCCAAAAAAGAAAACGGCCAATGGATAAAATTGGGGAGACCACTCTTGAAATAGACCTTTCTGCCCTTGAGCATAATTTCAAGTATTTAAAATCAAAATTACATCCGGAGACCAAATTTTTAGCTGTTGTCAAAGCCTTTGCCTATGGTAGTGATATGGTGGCCATAGCGCAAAAAATGGAATCCCTTGATGTAGACTATTTCGCGGTCGCTTACGTAAAAGAGGGGCTTCTGCTCCGTGAAGCAGGAATAACAACCCCCATTTTAGTGCTTCATCCACAACCGGTTAACTTTAGTGAACTCATTGATCATTGTTTGGAACCCAGTTTGTACTCTTCAAACATCCTAAAGCAGTTTTTAGAGGTGGCAAGGCATAAAAAACAAAACGATTATCCGGTTCACGTTAAATTCAATACAGGACTAAACCGATTGGGGTTTTGGGAAAATGATGTGGACCATATTGTTCAGCAGCTAGATGGAAGGAGTGAAATCAAAATTAAATCCATTTTCTCCCATTTGGCCGCCTCAGAAGACCCCCTAGAGAAAGAATTCAGCCAAAACCAGATTGCAACCTTCGAAAAAATCAGCACAGCTTTGAATAGCAAGTTGGGGTATGTTCCATTTAGGCATATGTTGAATACTTCAGGTATTATTAACTATCCGGAAGCCCAATTTGAAATGGTCCGTAGCGGAATAGGGTTATATGGCTATGGCAACAGTGCCGAAGAAGACAAAAATCTAAAACCGGTTGCAAGCTTAAAAACCATTATTTCGCAGCTCCACAAAATAGAACCCGGTGAGACCGTAGGGTATAACCGTGCCTTCGCTTCTGATGGTCATCGCGTCACAGCAACTCTGCCTCTTGGCCATGCGGATGGTGTCGGAAGACAATATGGAAATGGAAAAGGTTCAGTGGTGATTCATGGTAAAAAAGCCCCAATTGTTGGAAACGTTTGCATGGATATGATTATGGTCGATGTCACCGACATCAATTGCAAGGAAGGAGACGAGGTTTTGGTTTTTGGCGCCAATTCCTCTGCGGAAGAATTTGCCACAACTGCTAATACCATCTCCTACGAAATACTTACGGCCATTTCCCAGCGGGTAAAAAGAGTCATAAAACCGCAATGATCTTCGGATAACCGCTGTCGGAATTTCTTTTTTAACTATTTTACAGTCATTAACCGATTTAAAAACTATAAAATGGGCTTTCTAAAAGAATTTAAGGATTTTGCCATGAAAGGAAACCTGGTGGATATCGCCGTAGGTTTCGTGATGGGTGCTGCGTTCAACAAAGTGGTTTCCTCTTTTACCGGGGGAATTGTTTCACCTTTGATTGGTTTGCTGTTCAATGCAGATTTCAACGATGTAAAGTATATTATAAAAGAAGGAACCGTGAACGATGCCGGAGAGACCGTTGGGGAAATTGCAGTGTTATGGGGTCAGTTCTTGACCAACGTCATTGACTTTATTATTGTGGCATTTGTAATGTTCATGATTGTGAAAGGTGTTAATAAAATGAAAAAACCAGAGCCCCCGGCAGCGCCTTCAGGGCCGAGTCAAGAGGAGCTTTTGGCCGAAATCAGGGACTTGCTTAAAAAGTAAAATACGTTGGCTCGATAGAAAAGGTCGAGCTACCGCTACACCACAATTTGTTGATTAAAAGCCGTCAGTGCGTTTCGCTAGCGCCTGACGGTTGTTTTATTTATAACATTTTGTTATTTATTGATTAGTGATTGCCAAAATGCTTGTTTAAGTCAATTGCTGAACTACCTTTGTCTCTCTAAATGTAAAGTAAGATGAAAGTAGCCGTAGTAGGTGCCACTGGAATGGTGGGCGAAGTGATGTTGAAGGTACTCGCCGAACGCGATTTTCCAATTTCGGAATTGTTGTTGGTCGCTTCCGAAAGGTCGGTCGGAAAGGAACTTGAATTCAAGGGTAAAACATATAGTGTAATCGGACTCGGTGATGCCGTCGCCTCGCAACCTGATATCGCCATTTTTTCAGCCGGAGGAGGAACTTCTTTGGAATGGGCACCAAAATTTGCAGAAGTGGGCACGACCGTCATTGACAATTCCTCAGCTTGGCGTATGGATCCTACTAAAAAATTAGTGGTGCCAGAGATTAATGCCAGGGAACTCACTGCTGAAGATAAAATCATCGCCAATCCCAACTGTTCTACCATTCAAATGGTGATGGCGCTGAATCCACTTCATAAAAAGTATCAAATGAAACGTGTGGTGGTTTCTACCTATCAGTCCGTTTCAGGAACTGGGGTCAAGGCCGTTCA
This sequence comes from Allomuricauda sp., assembly GCF_028282265.1. Classification (GTDB taxonomy): domain Bacteria; phylum Bacteroidota; class Bacteroidia; order Flavobacteriales; family Flavobacteriaceae; genus Flagellimonas. The sequence goes on along the minus strand of NZ_JANQIH010000163.1, from coordinate 2,647 downwards.
ACAATTGGAAAACGAGACCAAGGGCGTAAATGGAGAGATGGCGTATCCTTATCCCATCAATCGAAATGCATTGCCCCATTGCGATGTGTTTCTGAAAAACGGCTATACGAAAGAAGAGATGAAACTGGCCCGTGAGCCTCAAAAAATACTGGATGACCGAACCTTTTCGGTGACCGCAACCGCTGTGCGCATTCCAACGGCAGGAGGGCATTCAGAATCTGTAAACGTGGAGTTCCACAATGACTTTGACCTTTCCGAAGTAAGAAAATTGCTCAGTGAAACTCCGGGTATCGTGGTTCAGGACAATCCTGATACCAACACTTATCCCATGCCCATTTATGCGCATGATAAAGATGATGTTTTTGTGGGCCGTATCCGAAGGGATGAGACCCAGCGAAACACCTTAAATATGTGGATTGTATCCGACAACCTCAGAAAGGGTGCGGCGACCAATGCCGTTCAAATTGCTGAGTATCTTGTTGAAAAAGAGCTGGTCGGCAATAAAACTTCGACCATTTCTTAAAATAAGTTAAAGGTTACTTTTTCAAACAAAAGGCAGGTTCTATTGTCTTATTTTTAGCGGATTAAATCCGTTACCATGAAAAAACTAACCTTCCTATCAGCTTTGCTTATCCTAGCGAGCTGTACCCAGGAAAAAAAGAGAGAACCCATAGTTGTGAACTATCCAATTACTAACAAGGTCGATACCGTTGATACTTATTTTGAAACCGAGGTTAAAGACCCTTATCGTTGGCTCGAAGATGATCGAAGCACCGAAACCGAGGCTTGGGTCAAAACGCAAAACGCTGTAACCTTTGGTTATTTGGATAAAATACCATTTCGGGATGACCTAAAAAACCGATTGGAAAAGCTTTGGAATTATGAAAAGTTGGGTTCTCCTTTCAAGGAAGGAGAGTATACCTATTTTTACAAAAACGATGGGCTACAAAACCAATATGTGGTCTATCGCCAGAAGGAAGGTGAAGAAGCCGAGGTTTTTTTAGACCCTAATACCTTTTCTGAGGATGGCACCACTTCCCTTATGGGATTGAGCTTTACCAAGGATGGCTCTAGGGCAGCTTATCTGATTTCCGAAGGAGGAAGTGACTGGCGCAAGGGCATCGTCATCGATACGGAATCGATGGAAATCGTAGAAGACACCTTGGTCGATATTAAGTTCAGTGGCATTTCTTGGAAAGGAAACGATGGTTTTTTCTATTCCAGCTATGATAAACCTAAAGGAAGCGAACTTTCTGCAAAGACGGATCAGCACAAATTATACTACCATAAATTGGGAACGCCCCAAAACGAGGACGAAGTTATATTTGGAGGAATTCCCGCCGAAAAACACCGTTATGTGGGCAGTAATGTTTCTGAAGATGAACGTTTTTTGTTCATCTCAGCAGCAATCTCTACCTCGGGCAACAAGTTGTTCATGAAGGACTTATCAAATCCGAATAGTCCTTTGGTTACCATTTTGGATGATACAGAATCGGACACTTACGTAATTGATAACACAGATTCTAAACTCTTTTTGGTGACCAATCGAAACGCACCCAATAAAAGGATTGTGGTGGCTGACGCCCAAAACCCAACTCCCGAAAACTGGACGGACTTGATTCCGGAAACAGAAAATGTGCTTACAGCAGGAATCGGGGGAGGTTATTTCTTTACCGAATATATGGTCGATGCCATTTCGAAAGTACTTCAGTATGACTACGATGGTAAATTGGTGAGGGAAGTTGAACTACCCGGGGTAGGAAGTGCCAATGGCTTTGGAGGCAAGAAAGACGAAAAAGAATTTTATTTCTCCTTTACCAATTATAATACCCCTGGCTCTTCCTATAAATACAACGTAGATTCAGGGAAATACGAACAATACTGGAAACCTGAAATTGACTTCAATCCTGAGGACTATGTTTCCACACAGGTATTTTACAACTCCAAGGATGGCACCAAAGTTCCTATGATCATTACCCACAAAAAAGATGTGGAAATCAACGGGAAAAATCCTACCATACTATACGGTTATGGCGGTTTTAATATCAGCCTGACGCCTTCATTCAGTATTGTTAATGCGGTTTGGATGGAACAAGGAGGCATTTATGCGGTACCCAATCTTCGTGGCGGAGGAGAGTATGGTAAAAAATGGCACATAGCAGGAACCAAACAACAGAAACAGAACGTTTTTGATGACTTTATTGCCGCTGCTGAATACCTAATTGAAAACAACTATACTTCAAAAGAGTATTTGGCGATTAGAGGTGGTTCAAACGGTGGTCTTTTAGTTGGCGCCACCATGACACAACGCCCTGATTTAATGCAGGTTGCTTTGCCAGCGGTAGGTGTTTTGGACATGCTGCGCTATCATACTTTCACTGCGGGTGCAGGTTGGGCCTATGACTATGGAACTTCAGAGGAAAGTGAAGAAATGTTCGAATATCTAAAGGGATACTCTCCGGTTCATAATGTTCAGGAAGGAACCGAATATCCTGCTACTTTGGTCACAACCGGAGACCACGACGACCGTGTGGTACCAGCACACAGCTTTAAGTTTGCCGCGGAATTGCAGGAAAAACAGGCGGGAAACAATCCTACCCTGATTCGTATTGAAACGAATGCCGGACATGGAGCGGGAACGCCGGTG
>NZ_JANQIH010000117.1 GCF_028282265.1 Allomuricauda sp. | reverse complement strand
CAAACTTAATGGATACCAAAATTTCCCAGAATTCGTTCATTTTCAATCCTTCTTCCAAAATAAAACTAAGTGACAGGTATTTAGGTCGGGCACCACACATGGCCAAATCGTTTACTGTGCCATTTACGGCCAGTTCCCCTATATTCCCTCCGGGGAAAAAAATGGGAGAGACCAAGAAACTGTCGGTTGAAAAAGCAATCTTACCCGGTATTTCCAGAAAGGCACCGTCATGGCGTTCGTCAAGAATGGGGTTGGAGAACAATTCAAAAACGCCGCTGTCCAGTAATTTGTTGGTAAGGATACCACCACTTCCATGTCCTAATGTAATCACATCAAAGTCCAATTTGGGCATCGGACATTGTAGTTGCATACTGAGATTCTGTTTTTGGGACATATTTTATTTTAATTACGAGGCTTCTACCAGTCCAGAGAAATGGTAATACGCAGCACACGCTCCTTCACTACTCACCATAGGGGCTCCCAAGGGATTGGTTGGTTTACACTTCTTGCCAAATTGGGAGCATTCGAATGGTTTTTTAATGCCTTTCATAATAAGTCCAGAAATGCATTCAGGATTTTCAGGTGCCTCTTCAATGCTCACATCAAATTTTTTGGTCGCATCAAAAGCTTTATATGCGTTACGAACCCCGTAACCACTTTGAGGAATCTCACCAATGCCCCTCCATGTCTGGTTTTGTATTTCAAATACTTCTTGAATCACTTTTTGCGCTTCCTCGTTACCTTCTTCTCGAACAATTCGGGAATATTGGTTTTCCACTTCGGATTTGCTTTGTTCCAATTGCCGGATGACCATTAAGATACCCTGTAAGACATCCAAAGGCTCAAAACCTGTAACCACGATGGGTACTTTATAGGTCGCTGATAACGGATGATATTCTGAATTTCCCATGATGGTGCATACATGGCCAGCGGCCAAAAATCCATCAATCCTACTCTCTTCGTCATCGATAACTGCCTTTATTGCGGGAGGAACAAGTACATGGGAAGCCAAAATGGAATAGTTGGTCAATCCTTTTCGTTTGGCATGGATGACCGAAAGCGCGTTAGCGGGGGCAGTAGTCTCAAAACCCACAGCAAAAAACACAACCTCTTTTTCAGGATGGTCTTCTGCTATCTTAACAGCTTCAAGCGGTGAATATAGAACACGTACATCCGCTCCTTCCGCCTTGGCTTCTAGCAAGCTTTTCTCTGAACCGGGAACGCGAAGCATATCCCCAAAGGAGCACAAAATCACTCCTTTGTCCAATGCCAAATGAATGGCCTTGTCGATAAGGTTCAATGGGGTTACACAGACCGGACATCCCGGACCGTGAATCATGGTAATCTCTTTGGGAAGCATTTCAATGATACCATTTTTGACAAGACTATGGGTCTGTCCCCCACATACTTCCATTATAGACCAAGGGCGGGAAACCGTATTCTTGATTTCCTCCAAGTACTTTTTTGCCAATTCTGGATCTCGATATTCTGATAGATATTTCATAATCCAACCTTTTAATTCTTTTTAGGGAGGTACTCATCTACATCTTCCAACTCGCCCAATTCTCCAATTTCTTCCAAATAATTGAAGGTTTTTAAAGCCTCCTCTTCATCCACTTTGCTAATGGCCACCCCTACATGCACCAAAACGTAATCGTCCACTTGGGCATCGGGGAGCATCTCCAAACTGGCTTCCTTAGTAATTCCACCAAATGAAACCTTTGCAACACGCACCAATCCATCAAACTTGGTCTCGATGCTTTTTATTTTTCCTGGTATCGCTAAACACATCCTTTATGTTTTTATATTTTCAAAATAAGCCAATTGGCCCAAGGCTATATTCTCATCATTACTTGACAATTCCTTGTTGAGTTTAATCGTTACTCCATTTTTGGAGGAAAGCCCCATCAATTGCTCCACTAGAAAAGCATTCTGGAAAACTCCACCGCTGCAAGCCACAATTCTACAATCGTGTCTCGCAGCCATTTTTATTATAACACACGCCAGCGTATGAATGAAGCTGGCCGCTAAAAAATCAATTTCAGCTCCTCGTTGTTTTAAGGTAATCAATCTTTCGATGATTTTGTAGCTGGGAATTCTTTCCAAATCATACCCTTCCAACAAATCCTTCAGAGGTTGTTGTAGATTTTTATTTGCATGGCTTTCCAATTTCATAGCAGCCTCTCCCTCGAAAGTTGATGTATCCCGAATATCCAAAAGACAGGCTACTGCATCAAACAAACGACCCACCGAGGAAGTTTTTAAGGAGTTATTGGTTTTTACTTTTTGATAGAGCTTCCACTCCAAATTGGAAAACTTGGATTGAAGTTCTTCATAATTCTCTTCAGATAGCAATGAAAACAAGGACAGTCTCGGTTCCTTGGACATTTTGTCCCCTGCCAACCAATCAAAATAATCGAAATGGGCGGTTCGAGTCATCGTTCGGTGTTGGTAGGTGAAAATTTCACCTCCCCAAATCATCCCATCATCACCTAAGCCTTTTCCATCCCAAATTACGCCAAGTATGTTTTCTTGGGAATCAAACAAATCATGCTCGGCCAAAACACTGGCAAAATGGGCCTTATGATGTTGTATTTGAATACATTCAGCATCCCATCGAGCTGTAAGCTCTAAACCCAATTGTGTACTTTGATAGTTCGGATGTTTATCAACCAACACCACGGAAGGAATTGTTTCAAATAGTTGAGTGTACCTTTCAATGGTATCATTAAGTCTTTGGGAGACATTGTAATTGTCCAAATTGCCGAAATATGGACTCACATAGGTGTGCATATTGGGTACAAAAGCAATGGTGCTTTTCAAATGTGCACCCATGGCCATAATGGGTTCTTTACCAACCGATGTGTAGGCAAGAAAATTAGGTGCTATACCTCTTGACCGCCGCAAAATAATTCGATGTTCTTCGGCAAACTTTAGTACGGAATCATCTTGCGGAAAAGTAATATCCAAGTTGTGCTGAAGAAAATAATCAGCTACGTCATTCAATTTTTCCAGCGCTTCTGAATTTGTAGAAAGAATCGGCGAACCATGAATATTACCGCTTGTTGCCACAATTGGGATTTGCAGTTTATCCATCAGTATAGTCAGCAAAGCTGAAGAGGGTAACATTACCCCAAAATTTCCCATTCCAGGTGCCACATTTTGTGCTACAGCTTTTTCCCTTTCGACCCTAGGTTTTACTATCACAATCGGACCGATAGTCGAAACGAGACTATCCACCTCAACTTCAGTTATTTGAAAATCCTTTTCTATTCTTTCCAGTGAAGGATACAATAATGCAAATGGTTTCGTGGGACGTTGTTTTCTGCTTCGTAATCTTTCAACGGATTCAAAGTTATTGGCATCAACACAGAGTAAATATCCGTTGGTATTTTTTATGGCTACTATCGCTCCTTGGGAAATCAGTTCAGCTGTTTTTTCAATTATAGCATTTTGTTCGAGTGCTATTTCGGACCCTTTTGCATCCAAC
>NZ_JANQIH010000086.1 GCF_028282265.1 Allomuricauda sp. | reverse complement strand
AAAGCGGTTCTGAAGGCCGCTCAGGAACTCAACTATGAGCCCAATCAGATAGCGTCGGCATTGAGGAGCGGTCGTACCCAACTTATCGGTATGTTGGTGCCTACCATCAATCGTGCGTTTTTCTCATCCATAATTCGAGGGGTTGAGGAAGTTGCAAATTCTTTGGATTACAGGGTCATCGTTAGTCAATCAAACGAAGTTTTTGATAATGAAGAAAATGCAGTCAAAGCCTTTTTAAATGCACGAGTGGACGGCATAATCGCTTCCATTGGTAAGAACACGCAACAATTTGACCACTACCAACAAGTTTTGGAACGAGGGCTCCCTCTGGTGTTATTCGACCGTACCACTCCCCAACTACAAACGAGTCAGGTTGTAATTGACGATTATCAAGGTGCTTATTTGGCTACCTCCCATTTGATAGAACAGGGGTGTACAAGAATTGCACATTTCACGACTGAACGAAAAATAGATATTTATAAGGAGCGCTATCGCGGCTATGTTAATGCCTTGGAAGATCACGGTATTAAACTTAATGAAGCTTTGGTTTTTAGTGGTAATCTACAACTGGAAGACGGTCGTTCACATGCAGAAGAGTTACTGAAAAGTAACGAAGATTTTGATGCCATATTCTCTGCCAGTGATTATGCTGCAATGGGAGCTATGCAGGTATTAAAGGAGAACGGGCTGAGAATACCAGAAGATGTTGCTTTGGTTGGTTTCCTGAATGAACCCTTTACATCTTTCACTGATCCTCCATTGACTTCAGTGAATCAGTTTCCTATAGAAATGGGACATACTGCTGCCAATCTTTTTTTTAATGCCCTAAATTCAGAAAAAAAGAAAATCGTCCCTAAAAAAACTGTCCTACAGCCTGAATTGATTGTTAGGGCCTCATCGCTCAAAAAGAAGTCATAAACCTACAATTTAATACCAACTTATGGCATTATCTACCAAAAACAACAAGTACAATCGATTGCACAAATCTTATCCTATGTTTATGGATGAAGATTTTCTGCTTCAGAGCGATTTTGCCAAAATGCTATATCATGATTTTGCCAAACCCTTGCCCATTATTGACTACCACAATCATTTACCTGCTGCGGAAATTTCGCAGAACCACCAATATGCCAACTGTACGGAAGTATGGTTAAGCGGTGACCACTACAAATGGCGGGCAATGCGCACATTGGGTATTGATGAAAAATATATTACTGGTGATACCTCCGATGTGGAAAAGTTTATCAAATGGGCCGAAACTGTTCCCTATACACTTAGAAATCCTCTATATCACTGGACGCATCTGGAACTCCGGCGATATTTCGGTATATCAGAGCTATTAGATGAACAAAGTGCAAAGCATATTTATGAATCCACCCAAGAACTACTGCAAGAGGAAGAATTCCGCACGAAAGGACTGCTGAAAAAAATGAACGTGGCCGTGTTGGCTACAACCGATGACCCTATTGATAATTTAAAGCATCACTCTGAATTTCAAAACGAAAAGGAAGACCTACAACTTCTTCCCTCCTTTAGACCTGATAAGGCATATGCTTTGGAAAATCCAAAGGAATATATCAGCTACTTATCGCTGTTGGGTGAAAGTGTTGATTATGAAATAAGAACCTATATTGATTTACTTCATGCGTTAAATCAGCGCATACAGTTTTTTGTTGAGATGGGTTGTAAAAGCGCGGATCATGGACTGCAGCAACTTCCGTTTTTTAATTTGGGCGATTTTGATTCTTCCCATTTGTTCGACAAAGTCTTGAATGGCGAACAGTTATCGCAGAAAGAAGTTTCATACTTCAAATTTGAAACATTGGTTCACCTTGGTAGAAAATATCATGAGGTTGGATGGGTACAGCAGTTTCATTTGGGGGCACTGCGAAATACAAATAGCAGAATGCTTTCCAAACTTGGACCTGATACCGGATTCGATAGTATCGGTGATTTTCAACAGGCTATGCCCCTAGCCCATTTTCTAAATCTTCTGGATAATACAAATCAATTGACCAAGACCATTATTTATAATTTGAATCCCTCCGATAATGAAGTTTTTGCCAGCATGATTGGAAATTTTAATGACGGAAGCGTCAAAGGAAAGATACAGTTTGGCTCAGCTTGGTGGTTTTTGGACCAAAAAGATGGAATGGAAAAGCAATTGAACAGTCTCTCAAATCTCGGTCTTTTGAGCTGCTTCATTGGGATGTTGACAGACTCACGAAGCTTTTTGTCCTTTCCGCGGCACGAATACTTCCGAAGAATCTTATGCAACCTTTTGGGGAATGATGTCGAAAATGGGGAACTCCCTGCAGATGAAAAGTGGTTGGGTAAAATTGTATCTGATATCTGCCACCATAACGCCAAAGACTATTTTGGATTTTGATTTCTATGCGACATGAAAAAACTTAATAGAAAATCGGTGCCAGGTGTGCCTGAACGACCTATTAGGATTGTTCAATTTGGTGAGGGCAATTTTCTGAGAGGCTTTGTGGATTGGATGGTGGACATTCTGAACGAAAAGACCGACTTTAATGGGAATATTCAAATTGTGCAACCTCTCCCGGAGGGTATGGGAGCTCATATCAATGCACAAGATGGGCTGTATCACCTATTGCTTGAAGGGATTGAGAACGGTGAGAATACGCAAACAACTAGGTTAATCTCTTCTGTTAACGGCGTTACAAATCCTTTTAAGAACTATCAAGAGTTTTTGGCACTGGCCGAAAATCCCGATTTGGAATTTATAGTGTCCAATACCACGGAAGCAGGGATTGTTTTTGATGAAAATGACCATAATCTGGAAACTCTTCCCATCACTTTTCCTGGAAAACTTACCTTACTCTTGCACCATCATTTTACCAGTTTTGAAGGGCAACCTTCAAAGGAAATAAAAATTCTTCCCTGCGAACTGATTGAGAAAAACGGAGATAGACTTAAAGATTGTGTTCTTAAGTATATTAAGCTCTGGTCATTATCAGATGATTTTGCTCACTGGATAAAAAGCGGGGTCATTTTCTACAATACATTGGTAGATAGAATTGTCCCAGGTTTTCCCAAGGACCATATTGATAAGATTCAAAAACAATTGGGTTATGCTGATAATCTTGTGGTCAAAGCCGAGCCTTTTCACTTATGGGTCATTGAAGGCCCTGAAAAGGTTAAAAATCGACTGCGTTTTAAAGATGCAAATTTAAATGTCGTATTCACTGAGGATTTGACACCTTTTAGAACCCGAAAAGTCCGTATTTTAAATGGCACTCACACGGCTATGGTACCCTTCGCCTATTTAAATGGGTTCCAAGAAGTGCGTGAGGTTGTTGAAGACG
>NZ_JANQIH010000067.1 GCF_028282265.1 Allomuricauda sp. | reverse complement strand
ATGTGGGCAATGTTACCATTATGCAAGTTATGTTCAATGGTGCCGTATCTTTTAATCAAAATTTAAGTGGTTGGAATACAATTAATGTCACCAATTGTTCATCATTCGCTGAAGATTCAGCCCTGTCTCCAGGTAATTTGCCATTGATTGGCCCTTGTGATTTTGGGTTTTGACAATTAACCTTTATAAGATGCATAAAGTCATGAAAATCATTTTTTCCCTTACATTCTTTTTTTCAACATGTTTGATGGTATTGGCCCAAGCCCAACAAACCAAAAGGGCACGGGATTTGGGCATCCCCTTCAATGGTACAACGGGAACATACAACAACATCACTGATGTACCAGGGGTACAAGTGGGCTACAAAACACTTATTACTGGAGAAGGAAAATTGATAGTGGGCAAAGGACCCGTTAGAACAGGGGTGACGGTCATTATCCCGGCAGGTAAAGAAGACCGTAAGGCGATTCCGGCCGGTATTTTTTCCTTCAATGGTGACGGCGAGTTGACAGGATCACATTTCATTGAAGACTATGGTTTTCTTCCAGGGGCAATTATAGGAATTACCAATACCAATAGTGTTGGAGTGGTTCGTGATGCCATTGGAGCGTGGCAGATAAAAAACTTTCCAAAACCCCGTTATCTTGACTTTAGATTTGGTTTGCCAGTTGTCGGTGAAACCTATGATGGTGATTTTAATGATATAAATGGTCTTCATGTTACTAAAAAGCATGTTTTCGAGGCCATTGATTCCTCCAAATCGGGTACCATTGCAGAAGGAAATGTGGGTGGGGGCACCGGAATGTGGCTTTATGGTTTCAAAGGCGGTACAGGTTCCTCATCAAGAGTCGTCAGTATTGGGACTAAGAACTATACGGTCGGGGTCTTGGTGCAGGCCAATTTTGGGTATCGTGAAGACTTGGTCGTTGCCGGTGTTCCCATCGGAAAACTAATAACAGATCTACAACCTGTTTTCAACCAACCAAAACAAGATGGGTCTATTATTGTGGTTGTGGCAACCGATGCCCCCATATTGCCAATCCATTTAAAGCAAGTAGCAAAAAGGGCGACAAATGGAATCGCACGTACCGGAGCCTTCGGTGGTAATGGCTCGGGAGATATATTTTTGGCATTTTCAACCGCCCAGCCCAACTTTAACGAGGATTTGACCTTGGGAAACATTTCCGCACTCACCAAGTGGTCATTGGACCCCATTTATAAAGCTACTGTAGAAGCCACCGAGGAAGCCATAATTAATGCCTTGGTAGCAGCAGAAACCATGAAAGGGGCAAATGGCAATATTATGTACGAGTGCCCTGAAGATAAACTGATTGAATTAATGAAGGAATACAATAGAATCGATGATTAGCTTCAAATTCATAGGACTTTTTATCTAACAAGCGAATGAAACAAATTGGTATCCTGATTATTGTTGTTCTTGTTTTTAGCTGTCGCCCTGAGCGGTCCATCGAATATGATTTGGTCATTTCCAATGTGAATATCATTGACGGCACGGGGAACCCACTGCAGGAGGCAATTTCTGTTGGAATCAAGGACGGTAAAATCAAAGCCCTTGCCAAGGAGTTGAAAGGTGGAGCTACCACGGTATTGGATGGTTCGGGAAAATACCTGATTCCCGGGCTTTTTGATTGCCATATCCATACTATTGATTACCAAAAGGACTTCCCAAAATTTGTACATTATGGGGTGACCTCCGTATTTATTACGGGGGGAAGCCTTTGTACCGATGCCTACTATGCCGAGATGCGAAAACACGGAGAACAGGACAGTATCCCTTCGCCCCGGGTATTTCATACCAGTCAACATTTTTCAATGGAAGGGAGACATCCTTCCAAAACATATCCCAGTAATACGTGGCGAGATGGCGAATCGATTTTCTATCTAAAAGATACTTTACAAATTGAAGGTTTGGTGCAACGTGTAGCGCAATACCCAAATACTGGAATCAAGCTTACCATCGAAGATGGACCAGCCCCACCATTTGTGGAACGGATGCCCATGAAATTTGTTGAAAAGACCGTTAAAGAAGGGGAAAAATATGGTCTTGAAGTATTTGCCCATGTAAGCGATAATATTGAACTGGAAATGGCGATTCGAGCTGGGGTACAGAACCTCGTACACTTTACGGGAATCGATATTGATCAAAAGGACAGCTTGCAAATAGAACTATTGGCGGAATTTAGAAAGCGAGATCCCTCGTGGATAACGACTATGATGATTGATAAATCTTTCATATACCCCTTACATCCCGAATGGTTTACCTCTGAAACCCTACTCCCGGAATATAAGACACAAGCCAAAAGGGTGACGCAAAAATCAAAATGGTTTGCCACCGCCTACCTCAATAGGTATAAAGAATCTTATGGACTAAACGATGACGACCTTCCCGCTCTTATGACCCCCCAAGTACGGGATATCCAATACCTGTATGATCGCGGATTCAATATGGTGTTGGGTACGGATATAGGAGGGGATTTTAACTTCCAAGGCCACAGTTTACACGAAGAGATGCAGCTTTTGGAAATGGGGGGTATGTCACCCCTTGAGATTCTTAAGATGGGTACTATAAATGCCGCCAAAATGCTGAGGGTAGATGACGAATTGGGCTCTATTGAAGTGGGAAAATTGGCAGATATGATACTTTTAGATAGGAATCCCTTGGAAGCAATTGAACATACTTTAACCATTCATACCGTAATCAAAAATGGAAAAATCCAACAACGCAGATAACGAAGCACATGTATTGATCCCGTACAAAATCATTATGGTTTGGTCAATTACGGTTTTTGCTCCGCTCATGCTTCTTGGCCAACAATCGATACAACCGAACGATATCGAAATCCATTCCCAATTAACTTTGTTAACCGTGTCACCGGATGAAGTATCAGATTTTGAAGGGGATATGAATGCCCTTAGTGAGCTATCTAGACAAGTAGAACTAGAGGAACAATATGATTGGCTTACCTATAAAAGCGATAAAGGGCAATATCTTATAGTAAACTTTAGCAGCGGCATTTCGGACGCACTGACTCTTGAAGAGTACAGAAAGGGGTTCCAGAAAAAAGGGGGAGGGGAGGCGTTCGATACGATTATGGATGCCATGCTGAAGCATAGCATTTCGGTAGATAAAAACTGTCTAATTCAAATGTTGTTACCTTGGAGTACGGTTCGTGAGATATCTGTATTGGAATTTCCCCTAGCCACGATGGTAGAATACCAAATACCAACGAAGAATATTGAGAGTTTTGATAGTGCCATGCGAAAATTGGTGGCCTTGCTTAAGAAAGTGGAATATCCCTACCCGTTGGAAAGTAACCGTGGCTCTCTGGGAGCCTATGGGACAATGAACCTAGTATGGTTTTATGATGATAGAGATGCTTATTTTGGAAACAACAGCCTAGATGACTGGATGGGCAGGCACGGCAACCAAGAGGAATTTCGAGTTATAATGGAAACGATTGAAGGTTTAAGCTTGTCAACCAAAGCATACAATTTTAGCTATCAAGGGCAACTGAGCTATTGAGTACCTAAGAATTAATCAATCTTGTATACTGAAATATGAGGGCAAACAAACTACCATGGATAAAATAACCACTACTTCTTCTTCTTGGAAGAACTACCAAAAAATCGCATTCCGTTTTGTTCTCATATTTTTTTTCCTGTTTATCATATTTCTGGATTGGTCGGTCAACCCCATTTTATCCCAACTCTATTATTACGGACCTCTTTCAACCTTATTGGACAATGTTATCTCTTGGGTAGCTAAGGATATTTTTCATATTCAAAACGTCATCATTTCGCCTTATGATGGGGAACACAATGATAGGACCTATGTTTATGTATTGTATTTCACGATGGCTGTTTTGGCGGTAGTAGGGACTATCACTTGGAGTTTACTTGATAGAAAACGGAAAAGTCATAACGTACTTTATTATTGGCTCACTGCAGTTATGCGCTATTATTTGGCATTCACCATGTTTCTGTTTGGACTTTACAAATTCTTCAAACTGCAATTTCCTGATCTTGATTATTATACCCTAACAACGCAGGTCGGAGACATGTCGCCCATGCACCTGGCCTGGGCCTTTTTTGGTCATTCCTATGAGTACAATGTATTTATGGGCATTGCAGAATGTGCATCGTTGTTACTGTTGTTCCGAAGAACAACCACCTTAGGAGCACTCATCACCATGGGAACCCTTGCCAACGTGATAGCCGTAAACTACAGTTATGATGTTCATGCCAAACTGTATCCTACAGCTTTGTTTCTCATTGCCCTTTTTCTATTTATTAAAGATGCCAAACCACTGTTTCGATTTTTCTTTAGCGGGCAAGCCATTGCACTACCGGCTATCCAAGCGCCCATATTTTCAAAGCGATGGATGCAAACTGCAAAAACAGTATTGAAGATAATAGTGATAGGTTATTTTCTCATCTTCGCTGTTAAAGGCAATAGTGATTACATAAAGCAATCTGAAGAAAGCTATAAGGCTAAATCCAAATATTCTGGGGTTTATGATGTTGAGTCGTTCGTGGTAAACCATGATACAATCCCCATGAAGGACCCGTCGCGTTGGCACCAAATCATCATTGATGGTAGAGTACTTGAGGCGGTACGATTTAAGGGAGATAGTGTGGGACATATCAATGTTTTGGTCGAAAAGAAAGAACTCAGATTATACGGAGAACCAGTCAATTTTGCAAAAAATAGACAAGAGGTATACAATGAAAAAGGCATGACAGACGATACGTGGATGAAAATGGATTCCATTCTCATTGCCCGGCAAAAAATCAGTAGCTTTCAATTCGAAATGGCAGACTCAACTAGCCTAGAACTAAAGGGAACGATTGAAAACGATTCCGTATTCATAACCGCCAAAAGACTGCCCATAGACATCAATGACTTTAGATTAATGAAAAGTCGTTTTCACTGGATTAACGAAGCAAGTTATTTTTATTGATGATTGTAGTCTGGTGTTTCGTTTTTAGTTGGAATAAATATTTGGTTCCCTGATTGGCAGGATTGTTATGATAAATCCCAGCAAAAAATGGCTATTTTGTGTATTGTTTATAGCAGCAATACTAATTGCTGATCAAAGATTCAAATAAAGGAAAAAGTCATGGATTTAACTACATTGATGAAATTACTCGAAGGACTTTATAACGGAGAAGGAGGCAAGTTGAAAGTGCTGATTGGAGAAGAGGATGGAAGAACTAGGGACGTAAACGATATTCAGTTCAATAAGGATTCGCAAACCCTCATAATCTACTAAAGTTCAAATAAACGATTTAAGTACCTATCAAAAATTGGAAAATGAAAATTATCACCAAAGTTCTAATACTACTTATACTTTTCAGTTGTAATAACAATAAACAGCATACAGATAAAGTACAAAAGGAAGCTCATAAAAAAGAAGACGGTGAGCACCACGCCCATGGGTCGGCAAATGAATATATGCACAAATCATCCGTTGATGACTTGATCAAAAGATTCGAATCGAAAGAAAGAGATGAATACCAGCAACCAGAAAGGGTTTTGGATAATCTTGGAGATATACAAAATCAAACGATAATTGATATAGGAGCCGGTTCGGGCTATTTCTCTGTGAAATTGGCAGAGAAAGGGGCCAATGTAATCGCTGCGGATGTAGATACTGAGTTTCAAGAATTCATTAGGAAAAGAATACATGAAAATGACCTATCGAATATAGAAACTCGAAAAATTCCTTTCGATTCTCCTGGCTTGGGCGAACAAGAAGTGGATAAAGTATTGATAGTAAATACATATCATCATATAGAAAATCGACCTGAATACTTCAAAAAAGTAAAGTATGGAACCAAGACTGATGGTGAATTGATTATTATCGATTTTTTCAAAGTGGAAACACCAGTAGGGCCACCGGTTGATCACAAAATTGCGATTGACAAGGTCATAAATGAGTTAAAAGCGGCAGGGTATCAATCTTTTAATGTAAATGTCGATTTGCTACCCTATCAGTACATCATAAAAGCAAAGTAGGATTGGATTTTTAATCACTTATGTCATCTTTCATGTTGTGAAAGACATTCTGCACATCGTCATCTTCTTCTATTTTTTCCAGTAGCTTTTCTATGTCGACGACTTGTTCTTCGGTCAGTTCTTTGGTTACTTGCGGAATTCTTTCAAAACCTGAGGACAGAATTTCAAAACTCCTTGATTCCAATTCTTTTTGAAGCGTTCCAAAGTTTTCAAACGGTGCATAAATGAGTATACCGTCGTCATCCACAAAGACTTCCTCTGCTCCGTAATCGATCATTTCCAACTCTAGTTCCTCTGGGTCCACACCTTCAGCATTTATTCTAAAATTACAAGTGTGGTCGAACATAAATTCCACCGAACCTGAGGTTCCCAGACTGCCATTGCATTTGTTGAAATAACTTCGAATATTGGCCACGGTCCTTGTGTTGTTATCGGTGGCGGTTTCAATGAGTACCGCGATACCATGGGGACCGTAACCTTCAAAAAGCACTTCTTTATAGTCGCCTTGGTTTTTATCGGAAGCCCTTTTGATGGCCCTCTCAATATTTTCCTTGGGCATGTTGACCGACTTAGCGTTCTGGACTACTGCCCTTAGTTTAGCATTTGAGTCAGGATCAGGACCACCTTCCTTTACGGCGATTACAATCTCTTTTCCAATTCTAGTGAACGCCTTGGACATGGCGGCCCAGCGTTTCATTTTTCGGGCCTTCCTGAATTCAAATGCTCTTCCCATGTTTACTTTTTTGAATAAACGGAGACAAATTTAACAAAAAAAGACACCCTATCAATTTTATGAAACTGAACCTTTTCTTACGATTCAACCAGTGATTCTATTGTCTTTGCCAGATTGATGTCGTTTTCGGTAATACCGCCCACATCATGGGTGTTGAGGCGAATGGTGAGATTGTTATATACATTTTCCCAATTAGGGTGGTGGTTCATTTTTTCACATTCAAAAGCGATTCGGGTCATTACCGAAAAGGTATCCTTGAAGTCTTTGAATTGATAATGCTTTTGAATGAAACCATTTTCAAAGGTCCATCCCTCCAATTTTTCTAAATGCTCAGTGATTTGTTGTTCCGATAGCTTTTCCATGGTATATTCTTTTTCTAAAAATACTCAAACTAAAAATGCAATTCCATCAAAAACCGCGATTATTCAACGATAAAGTGGTGGTCTATGATTTCTTGGTAACCAATTCTTAGGTTTTTGGGCAAAAGGTTCTGTTTGGGCAGGGCGGCCAGATAACGATCCTCGTTTGTGGTATAGACCCTCTTTAAAATAGGATGGTAGTTACCCATTTTCCTGATAATCTCCTTAATAAACTCTTCATGCTGAATGAGATCTTCGCTACCTAAATGAAAAATACCCGATTTGTCTCTATTGATCAAATAATGGATTTGTTGGGTAAGTCGGTCATCATTTGTGACATTGATGATAAGATTCGGAAAGACCTCAATGGGCTCCTTGTTCTCCAAATAGGATTTAATTTCCCTAATACGTGGCGACGTATTGCCAAATACCATGGGCACCCTAAGAATGGCGGTTTTGTCCTTCGGTATTCGCATCAACATATTCTCAATCTTGATTTTTAAGCGACCGTAAATGCTCTCTGAAAGGGTTTTATCCATTTCATAAGATGGAAATTTGCTATAGGCATCAAAAACGTTGGCTGACGATATAAAGAAAAGTTTGGCGTTACTTTTCAATAAGTATTCGATAATATGTTGGTGCGCTTGTATCTGGGCACTAAAATTTCCACGTAATGCTGAAATGATTAGATCGGGCCTTACTTTTTCAAGTACTTGAAAAATATCATCTTCCTGAAGATCGTAACGGTAGAACTGACCGTTGTCCGCAAAGGATTTATTGGAATAGTATGTTCCATAGGTATCGAAATACGAATGGAGTTCCTTGTAAATGGCATTGCCGATAAAACCGCTGGCACCTAAAACTAGAATCTTTTTCTTTTCCAACAATTAAAATATTGAAAGACCACTTTCCGTGGTCAATTTTTCCAAAGCCTGTAGTCCAAGCTTGGAATTTCCTTTTTCATTAAGACCTGGGGACCAAGTAGCTACACTAAAATTGTCAGGAAGAACCGCAACAATACCGCCTCCAACACCACTTTTTCCAGGTAGGCCCACCTCATAGGCAAATTCCCCTGCTTCGTCATAAAAACCACAGCTCAACATTATGGCATTTATCCTCTTGATTTGACTCAGATTTAGGTGTTGGGTTTGTTTAAGGCACTTTCCTCGATTGGCAAATACGTAAAATGTACTTGCCAACTGTTCGCAAGACATGCTCAACGAACACTGATGAAAATAGAAATCCAACACAGTTTCTACGTCGTTCTCAAGATTCCCGTACGATTTAATCAAATAAGCGGCGGCATAATTTCTGAAGCCTGTCTCTTTTTCAGATTTTGCTACGTCCTTGTCATAATCAATGGAGTTATCGTTCGCAATTTTTCGAACATATTGCAAAAGCTCCTCTTTTGGGTTTTTAAGATGCGATACCAGTATGTCGGCTACCACAATGGCACCTGCATTGATAAGTGGGTTTCTAGGCTTACCGTTTTCTTGCTCCAAGAGGGACAGATGATTAAAGGGGTCGCCGGAAGGTTCCACTCCAACACGCTCCCAAAGTTTTTCTCCAAGCAAATTAAAAGCAAGTGAAAGCGACAGCACCTTGGAGATACTTTGAATGGAAAATCGTTCCTGGGTGTTACCTGAGCTATGTAGCATGCCGTTTTTATCAAAGAGTGCTATCCCAAAATTATTGATATCCACACAGGCAAGTTGAGGGATATAAGAGGCTATTTCACCTTTATCGACAGTCTTTTTCGCTTCAATGTAGATGTTGTCCAGAATGTTCTGAAATTCGGGCATCAACTTTTATAAAAGGGAAGTTTAACTATGGTTGCAGGAACTTTGTTGATACGAATCTTTATGAAAATCTTTCCTTCAAGTGCCGCATTTTCAACAGGTACATAACCCAATCCGATACCTTTGGAAAGAGAAGGCGACATCGTACCTGATGTAACCACACCTATTTCATTGCCAGCTTCGTCCATTATGGGATATCCGTTTCTGGGAATTCCCCGTTCCTCCATCTGGAATGCTATCAACTTACGTTTGGGACCCTCCGCTTTCTCTTTGGCAAGGGCTTCGCTATTGACGAAATCTTTTGT
This sequence comes from Allomuricauda sp., assembly GCF_028282265.1. Classification (GTDB taxonomy): domain Bacteria; phylum Bacteroidota; class Bacteroidia; order Flavobacteriales; family Flavobacteriaceae; genus Flagellimonas. The sequence goes on along the minus strand of NZ_JANQIH010000067.1, from coordinate 487 downwards.
GAATTTGGTTATCCAACCCAAACCAGCCTCCAAAGGGGAGGTAGTATCATCAATATCGTTACCGTATAGGCAATATCCCATTTCCAATCGCAGCGTGTCCCGGGCAGCCAGCCCTATGGGTTTTATCCCATAAGAAGCCCCTGCTTCCAAGACCTTGTTCCAAATTTCATGCACTTCTGAATTTTTGCAATAGATTTCAAATCCTCCTGAACCCGTATAACCTGTTGCTGAAATAATAACGTGCTCGACGCCAGCGAAATCACCAACTACAAAGTTGTAGAATTTGATGCTGGCCAGGTCGAAGGATGATAGCGACTGCATGGCTTCCACGGCTTTTGGTCCCTGGGTGGCCAAAAGGGAATAGTCATCGGAAATATTTCGCATTTCTGCCCCGACCGGTTCGTTATATTTTGAAATATGGTCCCAATCCTTTTCAATGTTTGACGCATTCACTACCAGAAGATAGGTTTCTTCTTTTATGCGATAT
>NZ_JANQIH010000204.1 GCF_028282265.1 Allomuricauda sp. | reverse complement strand
ACTCTTTTCGCCATCAAAGGTGGCTAGATTAATGTCAAAGGGTTTTTCAACATCATCGAATTGCTCATCGGAAACCCCGAGTTGGGCCAATCTATCAAGACGTAATTGTTTCTCAAAAATCTGCTCCAAACGTTCGGTTATCGAAGTATTTGGATTGTCCTTGGTATAAAGAAAGCTCGATTTAGCGACGGCCTCTATTTGGTTCCCTTTCGGGATGTGCAGCAAACCAAAATACCCCATTCTCATGGTTGAGTCCTTGGCTTCGGAAAGGGAAAGACCTCTCATTTGGACATAGGCCATTTTATCTGTTGTGGAAAAACCATCGTGGAAAAAAGAACTTTCGTTCAGTACAGTAATAACGCGCTTTTCGCTTTCATTGACCTTGGTCAGATAGGCTATAAGAACAATCATTCCAACAATGAGGATTGGGCTTAAAATCGTCATTACAATGAACGATTTGTTCCTGACCTTAGCTAGATATTCCCGTTTTACTATCAATCCCAGTTTAGCCATTCCCTTCTTTTTCGTTTACGGTTCGAATAAAAATGTCGTTGGCCGATGGTACTACTTCCTCAAAACGGGTGACATTACCATAATTTGTTATTTCTGTCAATAGGCTACCGGTGTCATGGGAAGGAAGTTGAACTCTTAAATCCCATTGGTTATGAATGGTATCGTTGCTAGAGGAGAGCACGTTCAATTTTTCCTCCAATACTTGTAATGCTTGTTGAGAAGCTCCATTGGTTTCTATGCTCACCTCAAAAACATTGTTTTTGTACGCTTTTTTTATTTCGGATAGCTTTCCATCCAATATTTTTTCTGATTTATGAATCAGGGCAATGTACTCACACAATTCTTCTACTGACTCCATACGATGGGTTGAGAATATAATGGAAGTACCTTCATCCTTCAGTCTTAAAATTTCGTCTTTTATGATATTGGCATTAATAGGATCAAATCCACTAAAGGGTTCGTCAAAAATCAAAAGTTTGGGCTGATGTAGTACTGTTACGATAAACTGAATTTTTTGTGCCATCCCTTTCGAGAGCTCTTGCACTTTTTTGTTCCACCATTCTCCTATCTCAAAGCGGTCGAACCACTCCTTTAATCGTTTTTTAGCCTCAGATTTTCCCAAACCTTTAAGTTGTGCCAGATACAGTGCCTGTTCTCCAACTTTCATGCTCTTATACAGGCCGCGTTCTTCGGGTAAATAGCCTATCAATGCTATATGTTCAGGTGCAAGGGGTTCTCCTTCAAAGAAAATCTTGCCCTGATCGGGATAGGTGATTTGATTTATAATACGGATAAAGGTCGTCTTACCGGCACCATTGGGTCCCAGTAGACCATATATTCTGTTTTGGGGGATTTCAAGGGAAATGTTGCCCAGCGCCTGATAATCTCCATAAGACTTGGAAACCTCTTCGGCAACAAGAATGTTCTGCATTCATACAATTTTGCCAAAGATATGTATTTGTAAAAAAGTAAGCCCTCAAAAAAACAAAACCCACCCTCAAAAAGATTCAAGGATGGGAAAAAAATTGCTATGAAAAAGAAAATTAGATATTGGTCTCCCAACATCAATTTCAAATATACGTTTTTTATTTTAACCCAAAACTTTTTATTGCTAAGAGAACATATCTTTAACCTTTTCGAAGAAGGATTTATCCGACTTTTGAGGTTTGGGAGTGAAGTTTTCATCATCCCTCATTTTTTCAAAGAATTCTCGCTGTTCCCTAGTCAATTCCTTGGGTGTCCAAACATTTACGTGCACCAATAAATCCCCAGCTCCATAGCCATTGATATTTGAAATTCCCTTTCCTCTTAATCTCAGGATTTTTCCAGATTGAATTCCAGGGTCAAGCTTAATTCTCACCTTCCCTCCAACGGTATCAATTTCTTTGGAACCTCCCAAAACTGCTTCAGACAGACTTATATACAAATCATAGTGAAGGTTGTCACCTTCCCGTTTTAGACTCTTGTGTTCCTCGGTTTCTATGGCAACCAAAAGGTCTCCTGAAATACCATTGCCAGGAGCCCCATTACCCTTACCAGAAACCTTTAACTGCATACCATCTTCTACACCTGGTGGTATTTTAATGGAAACCGTTTCTTCAACGGTCTTAAGTCCCTGGGCATCGGCCCCAGCAGGTCGGTTATCGATGACTTGTCCCGCTCCACCACAGGTGCTACAGGTAGTTGCCGTTTGCATTCTTCCCAATATGGTATTGGTAATTTTAGTAACCTGACCGGTTCCGTTACAGGTTGGACAGGTTTTATAGGTCACTCCATCAGTTTGTATCTTTCTGCGGACCTTTACCTTTTTTTCAACGCCATTGGCCACTTCTTCAAGTGTCAATTTCACACGAATACGAAGGTTGCTTCCTTTAACGCGTCGCTGACCGCCACCGAAACCACCAAATCCGCCGAAACCGCCACCAAAAGCACTTCCGAAAATATCACCAAATTGACTGAAGATATCTTCCATATTCATTCCGCCACCACCAAAACCGGCACCTCCTTCAAATGCGGCATGGCCAAATTGATCGTATTTGGCTTTTTTATCAGGGTCACTCAACACCTCATAAGCTTCAGCTGCTTTTTTGAACATCTCCTCCGCTTTTGAGTCGCCCGGATTTTTATCCGGGTGAAATTCAATGGCCTTTTTTCTGTAGGCCTTTTTGATTTCAGCGGCAGAAGCTCCTTTGGAAACCCCTAATATTTCGTAATAGTCCTCCTTCATAAACTTCTTAATTACCAACAACCACTTTAGGGTGTCTGATTATGCGATCTCCCAGCTTGAATCCTTTTTCAATGACGTCGATAATCTTACCCTTCATTTTTTTGTTTGGGGCAGGAATTTGTGTAATGGCTTCGTGGACTTCCGCATCAAAAACATCACCCTCCCCTACTTCAATCTGCTCCAAACCTTTATTGCGAAGTGTTTCCTTGAATTTTCCGTTGATAAGCTCAACGCCTTTGAACATTTCCTTATCCTCTGATTTAGCGAGCTCCTTTAAGGCTCTATCAAAGTCATCCAAAATGGGAAGAAGAGCCACAATAACCTCCTGTCCTGCAGTCTTGAAAAGCTCCACCCTTTCTTTGGATGTTCTTTTTTTGAAATTTTCAAATTCCGCAAAAAGCCTTAAAAACTTATCCTTTTCCTTGGCCAACTCCTCCTTCAGTTTCTCTTCTTCTGAGATTTCCCCTTCTACATTGTTTTTGGCACCTTCAGCAGCATGTTCTCCGTTCAGCTCAGTATTTTCAATGGTTTGGGCATCCTGAGTTTCCCCTTCCATTTCCTCAACCTTACCTTTCTTGCTCATAAATTTTACTTTTTCTTGTTTGGAGCGGCAAAAGTACTGCCAAATGTCTTAAAATGTCAAAATGTCACCACAAAACATAAAAAAATCCGCCAAAAGCGGATTCAATACGTTGGTGCAGAAAATATACTTATTACACGTACTCTTTGTTCAGAGAATTAATCTTAGAATCTTGTTTAGTTGAGTTGGGGGACAATAAATCTTCCAAAGCTGCACACACATTGGTATGATGAAAAACAAAGCCCTTCTTCTCTATACGCTTGCTGCTCACTCTTTGGCTGGCGAACAACACATAAGCCATCTCTCCTAATAGACCATACATCGCAAATTTTGGGACGTTGGGTAAAATCAAAGGTCTTTTAAGGACTTTTGCAATCTCTTTGGTCAACTTGGTATTGGTCACCGGGTTCGGTGCTACGCCATTAAAGGTCCCGTGCAATCCTTTTTCAATGACAAACAGAAACATCTCTGCCAAATCATTGATATGAATCCAAGATTGCCATTGCTCTCCTGAACCGAATGCGGCACCAGCTCCATACTTGATGGGTCTTGCCATTTTGGGCAAAGCCCCATCCTCTGCGGATAGAACCAACCCTATTCGAATTTTGGAAACATTGAAATCGAACTTTTTGAACGTATCAATCTCTTTTTCCCATTGGCTCACTACCTCTCCCAAGAAGCTATCATCTACCGCGGATTCGCTTTCTTCGTAAAAGGTTGTAAGTGAGTTGGGATATATGCCTATTGCGGAGGCGGATACAAAAGAGATTATTTCAGAATGTTTCGTTTTTTCAATACCCTCGCGAAGCGTTTTTAGGCTATTGAGTCTACTTTTCAAAACCGTTTTTTTGTAGGAGGAAGTCCACCTTTTGGCTATACTGGAGCCTGCAAGATTGATGATAGCAGAAACGTCTTGGAAACAATTTAAATCAATCTCTCCTTTGGAAGGGTTCCAATAAAATCCTTGGTAATCTTCGTTAGAGACTATCTTGCTTTTGCTGGTGGTCAAATAATTTACAGCAATACCACGGCTATGTAAGATCTTAACGATTGCCCTACCTACCAATCCCGTGGCTCCTGTAATCAATACTTTCATTCAGTCAATCTTTTGGACAAAAGTAAAGGTTTAAATAACTGTTTTTGAGGCATTAATCTAGGTTTAACACAATTGTTTAAACTTTAAGACAAATTAAGATTCCAAAATGGATGGACATTAACAGCGCATTGACAAAATTCTAGATTTTGGTGGCGCGTAACATTTCACGTTTACCCGGAGGCCCCGGTAAACGCTCCACGGTAAAACCAACAGACTGCAATGCCCTTCTTACGCTGCCTTTTGCTGAGTAGGTTACCAAAATGCCATTCTGCTTTAACGCTTTGTGCATAATCCGAAATATATCTTCTGTCCATAACTCGGGCTGTACCCTTGGACCAAAAGCATCAAAATAAATTAGGTTGAACAAATCGCTTCCCTTTATCGATTTAAATTGAATTTGATGCTTGTTAAGAACAAAATTCTCTGCAATCTGAATCTCTTTTTCCCATTCAGAACTGTGCATCTCTTGAAATGCCTTTCTATACTTTTCCGCACCAAGTTGACCCACATAATCCAGTTCAGAGATTTCCTGCATGCTCACAGGATAAGCTTCTACACCTGTGTAATGCACATTTAGGCTCAGCTTTTGGGATTCCAACAGGGTTATCAAAGCATTTAACCCCGTTCCAAAACCCACTTCAAGTATTGTGATATCCCCATTTTGAAAGAGCCGTAAGCCCATTTCCACAAAAACATGGTAAGCTTCCTGAACCGCTCCATGTTTTGAATGGTACTGTTCGTTCCAATCCTCCAGCTGTATGGTCTTTGAGCCATCAGCCGTACGGATTATTCTGCGTTTCACCGTTAATCTTGGATTAGTACACCGTCAGCCTCGAAACGCAAGGTTTTTTTGGGGGTATTTATCTTGGCGATTTCCTCTGGAGAATCCCCTCTATCCTTTGCATAGTGTCTTTGCTCTTCTATTGAAACCTCCTCAAGGAATGCCACTCCGTTGAGGACTACATTCTTGTCAGCGGAATTGGTAGGCACAAAAAAACCGTAGTCTTTGAACTTTACAAAAACCTCATCGTTGGAGTCCAATTTAACCTTCATCCAACATCCCTTTGCTTGACATACTTCTTTTATTACTCCGGTCAACTGGGTTTTTATGGTGTCGTTCGAAGCTATTTTACCATAGACCTCTGAAGCCATGGCATATTCCTTATTCATTTTAAACTCCTCCCCATAAAAGCTCATGGATTCTTGTTTTTGTGCATTGCCCAGCATTACAAAAAACATTGGTAAAACGATAGCAAAAGTGTTAAAAACCTTCATAATCAATAAGATTTGTGTAATCCCAAAAAAAGAATTACAATTAGAATTAAGGTAAGACCAAAACTAACAATAAATGGCTAATTTTAACATCAAAATTTCAAGCATATGGAAGCAATGGTGAACAAAATACGTGTGGAAAAAGCTGCTACATCAAAAATCCATGAAGTGGATTTTGACAACCTCTCTTTTGGAAATACCTTCACCGATCATATGTTGGTCTCCGATTTTGTGAATGGCGAATGGAAAGAACCCAAGATTGTACCTTATGGCCCAATTTCCTTGGAACCTTCAGCCAAGATTTTCCATTATGGCCAATCCATTTTTGAAGGCATGAAAGCCTACAAAGATACTGAAGGAGGTGTTTGGCTATTTAGGCCAAAGGAGAACTGTAAAAGGTTAAATAAGTCAGCTAAAAGATTAGCTATTCCAGAGCTACCTGAAAGTTATTTCATGGATGGTCTTATGGCATTGTTACAGCTCGAGAAGGATTGGGTTCCGAAAAATCCTGGAAGTTCGCTATATGTTAGACCGTTTATGTTTGCTTCGGGGTCTGGATTTCATGCCTCCCCTGCTAATGAGTATAAATTTATAATAGCGCTTGCACCTTCTGGGGCTTATTTTTCTGGAAAGGTAAAAGTGCTCATTGAAGAAACCTATTCCCGTGCTGCCAATGGCGGAGTTGGCTACGCAAAGGCAGGTGGGAACTATGCTGGTCAATTTTATCCAACCCAACTGGCTGCCGACAAAGGATACCAACAGGTCATTTGGACGGACGACAACAAGCATGAATTTATAGAAGAAGCAGGTGCGATGAACGTTTTTGTGCGCATCAACGATACCCTTATTACGGCCCCAACCAGCGATCGTATTTTGGACGGAATTACCCGGAAAAGTATTTTAGACATTGCCGAAGATGAAGGCATTCCCACAGAGGTGCGTAAAATTTCAGTTCATGAGGTTATTGAGGCTTCAAAAAATGGGACTCTGAAAGAAATGTTTGGCGCCGGGACCGCGGCCGTGGTTTCGCCAATTGCCGGTTTCGGGTACAAGGGCGTGGATTATGATTTGCCTGTATTGGACGAAAGCTACGCCGAAAAACTCAAAAAGAGAATTACGGACATTCAATACAACCGAGCAGAAGATAAGTTTGGTTGGCGATATCAAGTAGTATAGAAAAAGGCACCCAAGGGTGCCTTTTTTATTTATCCAATATTTTTTGAATATCGGGTTTAAAATAATTTGGTCCCTTAAGTACCTTACCATCATTTCTATATATTGGCTTACCATCCTCACCTAACTTGCTCATATTGCTCTTTTGAATCTCTTCAAAAACTTCCTCTATCTTATATTGCATGCCATGCTCCAAAATGGTACCACAAAGAATGTAGAGCATATCTCCCAACGCATCGGCCACCTCAGTTAAATCCCCATCATTTGCAGCTTCCAGATATTCCTTGTTTTCCTCATCCATCAACATAAAGCGAAGTAGATTTTTCTCTTTTCCCAAGTCAGCTTGAGGTTCATGGAGTATTCCCAAGCCAAACGCACTATGGAATTCTTCCACTGCTTTAATCTTTCTTTTCATTGTTTTTGAATTACCTTAATTTTGCTAAAAATAAAAATATGTTCAGCTCCGGTCAATTGATTTTTGCAATACTTTTTGTGATTGTGTTTATAGGAGTAATGATATTTTCATACCGAAAAGATAAAAGCCTTCACCAAAAAAACTATAGAGGAGTTAAATGGATAATGGTTTCGTTTATCACTTTTGTGGTTTTTCTTTTCTTGATTAAGTTTTTCTTAAAAAATTAACAACTTCACTGATTTCCCTACAAAAATTATTGGTTTTACAACTTTAATCAGGCAACTGCTCGCCGAAATTAAGAAAACACGTACTTTTGCAATGTAAGACCAATATTTAATGATAGCTTTTTTTACAATTCTTTCTGTTCTTCTGGCAATCAACGCATTACTGTTGATTTTCAGCATCAACGGAGCGAGAGAAAAATTCAGAAAACCTGTTCAGCGTATTTCAGAAAACTCGATTACCAAGCTTATCTCTAACGAGTCTTCTGAAACTAAATACAAGAAGGCAGTTTAGTTTGTACCTTTGAGGTATGAAACAGGTTCTTCTTGTTTTTCTGGGAGGCGGCTTAGGCAGCATACTTCGTTATCTAGTTTCCAGACCTCTAAATTCTTTTCTAGGAAATTTCTATTTGGGCACCTTCACGGTTAACATTATTGGTTGTCTACTTATCGGTTTTGTTATTGGGATTTCGTCAAAAAACAATCTGCTTTCCTCGAACAGTACACTTTTTCTGGCCACGGGAATCTGTGGGGGCTTCACTACTTTCTCCGCCTTCGCCCTTGAGAAGCATAATTTTATCAAAACCGGAGATTTTCTTCCAGTACTGTTCTATGCCTCTTCAAGCATAGTGGTTGGGATTTTGGCAGTTGCATTGGGCTTTTGGCTTTCGAAGCTAACCGGCTAGTTATAAAATTCATTTTTTCTGTTAATTTTTGTTAATTATTGAACAATGTTCGGCAAAACATTGGTTTTATCATTAAAAATTTAACAGACACAGCGCTCGGATTACATAATAATCACCAAATCTTTAAAAAATTGTTATCTAAAATCAGATACCCCTAAAAAAATAGGGGTTATTTTTTTAGACGAATAAAAATTGCTTTGTACTCCCCTAATTTTTCATAGTCTTCTTTCAATTCATATATATTTGGCTCGTCAATTAACTACTTAATTATGAAAAAAGTCGAGGCAATTATTAGAAAATCAAAATTTGATGAGGTGAAAAAAGCACTTCATGAAATTGAGGTCAACTTCTTCAGTTACTGGGATGTAACTGGGGTAGGAAATGAGAAACAGGGCCATGTTTATCGCGGAATTACTTACAGTACTACAGATATTCAAAGAAGATATCTGGTCATAGTGGTTTCCGATGACTTCTTGGAACGCACCGTGAACACCTTATTGGATTCAGCGGCAACTGGAAATGTGGGTGATGGAAAAATTTTCGTCTCCGATGTTATCGAAGCTTATCGAATAAGAACCAAAGAAAGCGGCAGTGCTGGAATCAACTAAAACGAAAAACTAACTAACAATATTTAAAGATTATGGACGCAGGATTATTTACAGCAAATAACGTATGGATGATGGTATGTACCGGTCTAGTGTTCTTTATGCACTTGGGATTCTCCTTCTTGGAAATCGGTCTTACCCGTCAAAAAAACACCGTAAATATTCTTTTTAAGAACGTATTTATCATTTGTGTTGGATTATTACTCTATTATGTCGGTGGGTTTAATCTGATGTACCCCGGTTTTGAAGACGGAGACTTCGGTTTCTTGAAATTCGCCGGTGTTGGTATCGGAGCCCCCGAAAACGGGATGACACCAGAATATGCCGATGGAGGTTACACTTGGTGGACCGATTTCCTTTTTCAGGGAATGTTCGCCGCCACAGCCGCTACTATTGTTTCGGGAGCTGTTGCTGAACGGATAAAACTAGGCAGCTTTATGCTATTTACCATTGTTTATGTAGGATTGGTATATCCTATTGTAGGTTCTTGGCAATGGGGAGGTGGATTCCTTTCTTCCCTTGAATTTGGTGAGGCAGAAGGTTTCTATGATTTTGCAGGTTCCACTTTGGTACACTCCGTAGGAGGTTGGGGTGCTTTGATAGCCATCTACCTTTTGGGTGCTCGAATTGGAAAGTTTGGTGAAGACGGAAAACCCAAAGCGATTCCAGGGCACAATCTACCCCTGACTGCAGCAGGTGTTTTGATTCTTTGGCTAGGATGGTTCGGATTTAATGGCGGTTCTGTTCTTTCAGCAGACCCAGAATTGACCTCCTTGGTATTGGTGACTACATCACTCGCTGCCGCTGCCGGAGGCGTGTCAGCTTTTATTACTTCTTTGCTAGCCTACAAAAATTACGACCTAACCATGTTCCTTAATGGAATTTTGGGCGGATTAGTGGGGATTACTGCTGGTGCAGACCAAATGTCTCCAAACGAAGCGGTTATCATTGGTCTTTTGGCCGGAATTATCATTGTTGCTGGCGTTGCTTTAATTGACAAATTGAAGCTTGATGACCCCGTTGGTGCCGTTGCTGTTCACTTGATTTGTGGTATTTGGGGAACCCTAGCGGTCGGGATTTTTGGACAAATGGCCGGATTCGACCAGTTCATAGTGCAGCTTGCTGGTGTTGGTGCAGCTGCGACCTTCTGTAGTATTACAGGTTTCATAATTCTATTTGCAATTAAGAAAGTTGCCGGATTACGTGTATCCGAACAAGAAGAATTGGAAGGTCTGGACATTAATGAGCATGGAATGGATGCCTATGCAGACTTTAGAATGAACCAACATTAATAAAAAGGAAACGGAGCGTTTGGCAGAACGCTCCGTAGTATAACCTTTTCACATATTAAACTCAAAAAACAATTAAATGCTCCCTTTTGGGACACCTAAATGATGATATTATGAAAACGATTATAAATACAAATTTCGTAAAAAATTTAGCTTTCGCAGTCATAGCTCTTACTTCGTTTACTGTTTTTGCACAAGAAGAAGAGGAAAAACCGAAATTCACTTTCAGCGGTACCGTTGATGCTTATTATAGGAGTAATTTTAATGGCTTGAACAAAGAAATCCCAGCCTTTGATGCAGATGGTGATTTAGCAGGTGTTTTTGTACCTGCCGCTCCGGGCACTTCCTTTGCCAATGATCCTGGCTTTGCCATTGGCATGGCAAATTTGATTGCAGCGTATGAGGGCGAAAAGGTTGGATTTGTGGCTGACCTTGTATTTGGTCCAAGAGGTGAAGATGCAGTTTTCAATTCTTTTGGTTCACCTGCAATCGTAAACCAATTGTATGTTTACTGGAACGTTAGCGAAAGTACGACCTTGACATTTGGTAACTTCAACACTTTCTTGGGGTATGAAGTAATTTCTCCTTCAGCTAACTTTAATTACAGTACCTCATATATGTTCTCTTACGGACCTTTCTCACATACCGGTATCAAAGCTGATTTTGATTTGGGCAACGATTGGTCTGCTATGTTGGCGGTATTGAACCCTACCGATTTTACAGATTTCAATCCCTTTGGTGAACTATCATTTGGAGCGCAATTGGGTTACAGCGGTCAATTCTTGAACTTCATCTATGGAAAGCAAGGTGATGAAGAATTTGTTAATTCTGACGGTGTTTTGGTAGAAGGTGACGTTGAGGCTCTTTTTCAGGTGGATTTCACAGGTGGTTTTGATATTACAGAGGATTTCTTCCTTGGCATAAATGCTACTTATCAAGATACGGACGATCTAGGGTTTTATGGTGTTGCCCTTTATCCGCAATTGGCAACCTCCGAAAACTTTACAATAGGTCTTCGCGGAGAGTATTTTGCAGAGTCCGGGGCATTTGGAGCCATTGGTACCGGAGTTGAGGATTCCGATGTAATCGCAGTTACTTTGACAGGAAGTGCTACTATCGGAGATTTGATCATCAAGCCCGAGTTACGTTTGGACAGTGCATCTGATGACTTTTTCTTGGATAGTGACTTGGAACCAGGTGATAGCTTAGCATCCTTTGTGTTAGCTGCAATCTACTCCTTCTAAAAAAATAAATGGAAAAGCTGAAAAGCCTTACTCCCGCGGGATTAAGGCTTTTTTATTCCAACTCAAAAGCTTTCACTCCTGCTCTCACTTTAGTTCTCAAATAATTTTGCCTTGGCACTAGAGGGCAGGAGTACTTTTTGTTGTAAACGCAATACGGGTTGTAAGCCCTGTTGAAATCAATGACTATGGTATCCCCTTTAGGAATGGTCATATCGATATATCTACCTCCACCGTAAGTTTCAGTTCCATTGGTATCATCTAGAAAGGGCAAAAAGAGATAATTTTTGTACTGGGGTTGGGTCATCAAGGCCGGGGTCTGATAAATTTCAAGTTGGTGTGATACCCCATTCAATTCAAAAGAAGCGATTCCATAAACCACTTCTATGGTTTTCTCACCTGTATTTGTGGGCATGTAAAAGGGTTGGGCATCAGGTGTTCGTTTAAAAGTGGCCACTACCCTATAAGTGGTATCCGCAGGAAAAAACTCCAATCCTTCAAAGTCCTTTCGATATCTATCTGGTAGAGGAGACGTTTCTGGGTTTTTAAATGTCTTGTTGAGATTGTCCTGAAAATCCTGAATTTCTCTCATTTCTTCGGACTGTAAAGCCGCCTGACCTTCAGAATCGTGGTACTTTTTGCCTCTTCCACAGGCAAAGAACAAAACGAGCGCCAAGAATAAAATCTTCTTCATGATTCAAATTAAGTTTTCAAAATTAGAACAATTCATTCAGAATGGTACCTTAGAGCCACATTTGAACAAAAACGTAAATTATGCGCAGAAATCCGTTCATCGTGCTTCTTGGATTTTTGGTTTTGGCATGCCAGACTACAGTTGAAAATCCGAAATTGGAAGAGCAAAAGGGGCGTCACCAACCCCATCTTGAACCCAATCGGTACAATGCCGCCTTTTTAATTATGGATGGGGTTTATAATACAGAATTCACAGCGCCCTATGATATTTTTCAACATACCCAATATCGAAAAAACATCAAGGCCATGAATACCTTTACTGTATCCAATACGCTTGAACCGATCACCTCATTTGAAGGGGTTCGGATACTACCTGATTTTGATTACACCAAAGACTCCCTTCCAAGAATTGACATTTTGGTCGTACCTAGTGCTGAACATCATTTGGATACCGATCTAAAGGATACTACCATGCTCCACTTTGTAAGAAGAGCAGATGAAGAAGCGTTGTTTGTTACTTCCCATTGCGACGGTGCCTTTGTTCTGGCCAAGGCAGGATTGTTGGACAGTGTGATATCAACAACCTTCCCCAGTGACATTGAAACATATAGGGAGATGTTTCCTCAATTGAAAGTAAAGGACAGTGTATTGTTTGTTCATGACGGTAAATACATCACCTCGGCAGGAGGTGCCAAAAGCTTTGAAGCAGCGTTATACCTCTGTGAGCATCTGTACGGAAAGGAAATCGCAAGGTCCTTGGCCAAGGGACTGGTTATTGAATGGGATTTGGATGCCATTCCAAAAGTTATTCCTCATTAATGCCGTATCGTCCTTCTTTCAAATACTTTTCCACTAGTTTGTTGAAGGCAGGATTGATACGAGGCAGCGCGGTGTTCTCCAAACCGTAGAGTTTCTTGGTATCCTTAAATCCATTTTTGAAGGCTTCCTCCAAATAAAACAGAGAAGTGCCAAAGTCTTCATTTTTTGCGCTCAAGGAAATAAGTTCTAGATAATAGTCAAAATTTTTGGGTTCTGTTAAGGTTTTAAGCATTAACAGGAAGGCCCAAGAATCTTCGTCAACCAACTTATCGGATTTCACGAGATCAATGGTGTCTTCCACAAGTGCGTTTACGTAGCCCATTAATCGATTTCCCATTTTTTTCTCATGAATATTGGGTCCAGCAATAAACTTGTTGATCTCGTCCATTTGGTAATTCCACCAACCGAGATTATTGAAATTGTGGGTTCGTACATCCTCATCCAAATAGTAGGCATAATCTTCCTTGAGCAAAGCCTCTTTGAAAAAGGTAGAGTTTTCCGACCTTTTTAAAGCCTTGTAGGTGCGGTCCTTTCTCAGAAGCCTTTGAACCTGCCTTAAAGAATCAAGGTTTTTGTGGACTCCATAAATTGAAAAAAGCTCTTTTAAATACTGTTCGGCCAAAAGTAATTTGCCGCTTGCCTTTAATCGGTTTACCTTTTTAACATCTTCCCGATAAGCATTTTCTATGTATGTGGTATCTTTCTTTGCCCACTTCCTTCCCATCGCCGCAATAGTAAAAATCTGCAATGTTTTTTTAAAGTATACTCCATAAGACAAATTTTCCTCTTCTTCCATCAACAATATCTGATTGGGGAATTTCAACCGATTCAAAACTTTTTGTGTATTGAGCATTTCGGTAAAATTGAAATTGTTTTTGTTCACCACACCAACGTAATGAAAGGGTTTTTTTATGTTCAAAAGCTCAGTGTTCACCATTGAGGCATCTGCTGACATTACCCCTTGCACGCCTTTTAAGAAGATTGGTGAAAGTGAGGCATACCTCCCTCCTGCAGCGACACCACCTGCATAGATTCTACCCATGCTCAAGGGCAATATTTTGGCCAAACGTTCTAATGTCTTGGCAGTTTTAACCATATTATCATTTAGAGAAACTTTTTCAGAAAGACCTATTATAGCCAGAACATAGCCTTCTTCTTCAACGGCCTGTACGAACAAAGGGATTGTTTCCTTTGCCTGATTCCCAGTAACAAAAACGAAAAGAAGTGGCCATTTTTTTGAAGTTTCAAAATTTTTGGGAAGATACAGCGAATACGTTTCAGGAATTGAATCGTTAATCTTCAAGCCATTTATAACGGCTCCCTTCTGTAAAACCATCTGCTGACCATAGCCAAAATTAAGCGCAAGAATGAAGGAAAAGAATAGGGTGATTTTTTTCATAGCTTTTTCACAACAAAAATCCCGCCAAAACAAAAATTGTTCGACATTATTAAAGTTAAGGCATATTGATAAGGAAACCTAGCTTGGCGTAATACTGGCATTGGAAACTACGTTGGATAATACAATATGCGTTCTACATTCACCATAAATTATGAGTTTATCAATAAATCCTTCGAGATGCGATTGGTCTTTTAAAATCACCTCCATGATAATATTTTCATTTCCGGTTATTCGATAGCAATTGATTACTTCATCAAACGACTTTACCCTTGCTAGAAAGGGCTTCAATTTCCCCACAAAGGCCCGTAACATGATAATTGCCTTTAATTGATGCCCGGCTTTTGCGTAGGAAACTTGGGTTGTATACCCCTCAATCAAACCCAAATCTTCCATCTTTTTGACCCGCTCAGCAACCGCTGGGGGAGTAAGGCCAACTTTTCTTCCAATATTCGCAAAAGATTCCCTTGCATTTTTCTGTAAACTGTTAAGTATTTGCCAATTCAACGTGTCAATTTTCATCCAAAAAAAAGTATTAAAGTATTCCTTAAAATCAATAGTTATTTTTCACAATTACTTTCGATTGTAAAGTTACATTTTCTTTTTCATTAGTAATTTTAAACATTAAATTGCTTGGAAAGGTTATGGAAGGGAGTACTTTCAATTCTCAAGGAATATATCGTAAGTCTTTGGCGCTTCGCGATTTGAGTGAAGCGGTGGCTAGTTATTTTTCATACAACAGGGATTTTTTCGCTTTAAGGAGATATGGGAGCTTTAGAGATGATATCTCTAAGTCCATCGTTGTTGATGCCACTTTAATAGCCAAAGAAATAGAACACGTAACAAAAAGCCAGTCCAATACCGTACGTATGAAGAGCCTTTCGTTCATTCAGGTAATGACCCAAAATATTTTGGCTTATTGCAACGGTCTGGAGAAGGATGGTGTTAAAGAAAAAGAGTACCTGAATTTGTTACGTAAAGAAATCAAGACTTTTCGCTCCTCTTTCAAAAAATGGAGGAAATCATTCCAAAACGGGCTTGAAGACTAACCTTCAAGCCAACTTCTTACATATTTCTTCTATACTGACCTCCTACCTCAAATAGTGCATTGGTGATTTGACCCAAGGAAGAGTATTTGGATACTTCCATTAATTTTTCAAATATATTCTCGTTTTGAACCGCCGATTTTTGCAGCTCTCCAAGAAGTTTTTCGGATTCCTCCCGGTTTCTGGAATGAAGATTTTGAAGAGTTGCAATCTGGTTCTTCTTTTCGTCTTCCGTGGCACGAATTACTTCGGCCGGTAAAATGGTTGGTGAACCTTTGGAACTCAAAAACGTATTTACCCCAATTATAGGATATTCACCGGTGTGTTTCAAAGTTTCATAGTGTAGGCTCTCTTCTTGGATTTTAGAGCGTTGGTACATGGTTTCCATCGCACCCAAAACACCTCCACGTTCCGTAATTCTATCGAACTCAAGTAGAACTGCCTCCTCTACCAAATCGGTTAGCTCTTCAATTATAAAGGACCCCTGCATTGGATTTTCGTTCTTGGCCAGACCCAACTCCTTGTTAATAATCAATTGAATGGCCATTGCCCTTCGTACCGATTCCTCGGTCGGAGTTGTAATCGCCTCATCATACGCGTTGGTGTGAAGGGAGTTACAGTTGTCATAAATAGCATAAAGTGCCTGCAAGGTGGTTCGTATGTCATTAAAATCAATCTCTTGGGCATGTAGACTTCTACCGGAAGTCTGAATATGGTATTTGAGCATTTGAGCCCTTGGGTCGGCCCCATATTTATCGCGCATTGCTTTGGACCAAATTCTTCGGGCCACACGCCCAATTACAGCATATTCGGGATCTACGCCATTGGAAAAGAAAAATGACAAATTGGGTCCGAACTTATTAATGTCCATGCCTCGGCTTAAATAGTATTCCACATAGGTAAACCCATTGGACAAGGTAAAGGCCAATTGCGTTATAGGATTTGCGCCAGCTTCTGCAATATGATATCCTGAAATAGAAACGGAATAAAAATTACGGACTTGGTTTTGGATAAAGTACTCCTGCACGTCACCCATCAAACGCAGCGCAAATTCAGTTGAAAAAATACAGGTGTTTTGGGCCTGGTCTTCTTTCAAGATATCGGCTTGAACCGTTCCCCTAACTTGATTGAGCGTGTTTTGTTTGATTTCGTTATATATTTTTTCAGGCAACACCATATCCCCTGTAACCCCTAATAGCATTAATCCCAAACCATTGTTTCCCTCGGGAAGCTCACCGGAATATCTAGGTTGTGTGGTCTTTTTGCTTTTGAAAATCTTATCGATTTTCTGGGCAACCTTTTTTTCAAGACCCTGTTCAATGATGTATTTTTCGCAGTTTTGGTCAATTGCGGCATTTAAGAAGTATGCGAGCAACATAGGTGCCGGCCCGTTTATGGTCATACTTACCGAAGTCAACGGATTACTTAAATCAAATCCCGAATACAACTTTTTGGCATCATCCAAACAACAAATTGAAACCCCGGCATTTCCTATCTTTCCATAAATATCAGGGCGATAATCTGGGTCGTTTCCATAAAGGGTCACTGAATCAAAAGCTGTGGAAAGTCGCTTTGCGGGCATATCCAAACTAACATAATGGAAACGTTTGTTAGTACGCTCTGGACCTCCTTCCCCAGCAAACATTCGGGTAGGGTCTTCCCCTTCGCGCTTAAAAGGGTAAAGTCCTGAGGTGTAGGGAAACTCGCCAGGAACGTTTTCTTGAAGCATCCACCGCAACAGATCTCCCCACGCTCTATATCGTGGTAAAGCAACTTTGGGTATTTGACTATGGGACAAAGATTCTGAATGCGTTTTTATTTTAACTTCCTTATTTCTGACTTGAAACTTGTACTCAGAGGCTTTGTAGCGTTTAAATTTTTCACTCCAGTTCAATATCAATTCCCAATTACGGGGATCAAAATCCATTTTAATCCGGTCGAATTCCTTGATAAGAAGTTTCAATAAATCTCCCGAACCTTCCTTATCAACATCTTCCCACAGTCCCTCTTCGTTCAGACCCGACTTCGTCAAATAGTTGGCTTCATCCGAGGAAATCGATTCCGTTCTCACCAGGGAAAGCATGGTCGTATATACACCATAGAGTCTTTGCGCTGTATCCACTTGTTTATCGACCCAAACATCATAAGCACGGTTATTTTCTGCAATCTCAGAAAGGTAGCGTGTCCTAGCAGGGGGAATAACAAATACTTTCTCGGTCATTTCTTTTGAAATCTCCAAGTCGGAGACCATTTTGGAACCAGCCTTATCGACCAAAGTATCCATTACGGCTTTGTAAAGTCTGTTCATTCCCGGG
>NZ_JANQIH010000007.1 GCF_028282265.1 Allomuricauda sp. | reverse complement strand
GCACCGATGGATATTCAATACCATAAGAAGTAAAGGAGGGCTTGTCCCATTTTAGTTGCGGATCTTCAATCAGTGGCACAATACTGCTGCCATCCAACTCATGTGCCGGTTTTTCAATACCGCAATAATCAACCAGTGTTGGATAAATATCCAAAAGACTCACCGTAGCTTTACTGACCGCCTTTTTCCTATCCGGTGTACGTATCAAAAAAGGCACATAATCGGATTGTTCCCATAAGGTGGATTTGCCCCATCGCAATTTTTCTCCGTTATGGAATCCGTTGTCGGAAATCAACACAACAATGGTGTTATCGGCATAAGGGCTTTTGTCGAGAGCCTCGATTACACGCCCCATATTCCAATCGGCAAAACTATAATTCGCCGCATAGGCATATAGGAACCGTTTCCACACCGATTCAAAATCCTATTCCTTATTTCTATAACCATTTAAAGAATCTACCAACATTTGCCCCAGATAAGGAACATCGTCAAGGTCATCTTCCTTATACCCTTTCGGCAAATCAAAATCCTCTTCATTGTATAAGTCAAAAAATCGTTTGGGAGCAGTGTAGGGTGAATGCGGACGCCATAATCCATAAACCATAAAAAATGGCAGCTGCTGTTCTTGTTGTAAAAATTCGATGGCGCTATCTGCATTGACCACATCTGGGAAATCAGAATCTGGTCCTTCCCAAGGTTTAATGGACCTAAATCGATTGCTCCCATCCCAATATTCCTTTTCCGGGAATGGACCAAAACCTCCTTTATACACGGGATAGTTGTTCCATATTCGGAATTCTTTGGTTTCCCTAATAACGTTGTGGAACAGTTTGCCACGCCCCCATGAGTAATACCCTTGGTTTCTAAAATGTTCAGGTAGGCTTTGAATGTCCCAAAGAATGTTCGAACGGTTCCATCCATCACTTCCATTGACGTATGCACCAGTGGTATGTGGAGCCAAACCACTCAAAAAAGAAGTTCTGGAAGGATTGCAAACGGGGGTATTGCAAGCTGCATTGATGAAGTTTATACTTTCATCGCGAAACTTATCCAAATAAGGACTTTTCACCAATGGGCTCTGTTTGTTCAAGCCATAGCCATTCATATCATCAGCTATGATAAAAAGTACATTGGGTCTTTCATTTGGCCGCTTGTCGGTCTTTTTCTTTTCTTGACAGGATGTGGTCAAAACAATCGGTAGCACCAAAAAAAGAATCGGTAGTATATTTTTCATTGTGTTCTTCAAAAGAAAAATTTTGAGTTTTTATTTCGATGATTCAGTTCACTTTTCGAATAAGAATGGTCCAATCTTTTTGCTTCTTATCAGGGGACTTGCCTAAATCCACTACCTGTCCGCCGCTCACTTTTTTTACTTTTGATTTTTTAGGTTCCCCTCCTTTTTTGGGATTGAACCAGAGAACATCGTAATCTCCCGAAGTACTACCCAAATCAAGTGTTGAAGTTTCTAAACTATTCAAATAGACCACATAGGTTTCGTTGGGTTTCGCCAAACAGTACACCGTATTTTTATTTTTAGGATTACCGACCAAATCGTTCCGATTTTCCATTTCCCAAAATGGGATGTTGTTTTCTTTAAAGAAGTTTTTGGCGATCACCGCTTGATTCCAGAACAGATCTCGAGAACGATAATCCTCGCAAGTAAGATCCGAATGGGCATGTTTGTATCCAAAATACCATTCATTGCCCCACCCTCCGGCCATAAACGTTCCCCAAAGGGCATTTCTTCTAGGCATGTCATGCTCGGGGTCTTCAGCGTCAGGCAAAAGCGAGTGTTGCGCATCACCAGGTTCATCAACGGCAACTGCCCATTGTTTACCTGCTTCTTTTGAAGCTTTTATCCAATGTAGAGCATCTCCATGAACCAATCGAAAATCAGGTTTATGGGTCTGAACCGATGGCCCCGTAAGTGCATTGTCAGGACCCAATAAATCATCATATTGAACGCCATTGTGAACCACCAAATGATGATGGTATGGGTCATACTTGCCAAAATAATTAATGGTTGCCAAACGCTGTTCGGTATCCCGGGGAGGGGTTGGATGGTTTTTCACCCATTCACCGTCTTCTTCGGCCAAATTCCAGTTCAGGGCCAAATGATGGCCAAAACGCGCCATGATCTCCCTATAGTACAACTTGCTGTTGACTCCTACTCCTCCACCATCCAATAGTCCTTGGTTCTCCATTTCCAATAACTTGAAATGCAAGAAGAGTCCATTTTTTTGGGCATGGTCAAAAACGATTTCCCACTGGTCGGTTTTTGATACATCGATTCGGTCGTACGTATCGTAATCGATATAAGGAAATACATTTCGGTCATCACCCTGAATATTATTGGTAAGAAAAGAAACGGAATTAAGGCCTTTTGAGGCTAAATAGTTCAATGCACCAATGATAGCCTTGCCCTTACCATCGCGCCAAGTAGGATCTTTCTTTTTCCAATCCTGTAAATGGGCCGACCAGGTTTTGACCAAATTGTCTTTTTGGCCGTCGTTATGGAACGTCCCATCGAAATCTGCGAAGGAAAGGAAATTTTCAGGAGCATCAGGACCTTGTTTTAAAAAGTATTCCTCCGTTTCGGCGAATTTTAAGTAACGCTCACCTACATACTGTAAGCGACCTTTGCTTCTAAAATCGTGACCTGTTTTATCTGTAGCAGCTATAGTAAAATTTCCAGTAGCCCCGTCCATGAATCCTCCACTGATACCGGTCTTTTTCTTACTGCTGACCGCCACCCATCTTCCTTTTCTAAAATCGACATCGTAGGTCCATTCCCCAATTTCATCGGGAGTAAAATGTACCTTCCATTTGTTCCCCTTTTCTGCTCCGGTCTGACCTGCATTGCCATCGGCAGCATAGTATCCTGGAATCACATAGGTTTTGCTCGAAGCTTTATGGGTAAAAGTGGTGTTGAAACGATAATTAAGAAAAGGGTTGTAATCTGCGGTTTCTGATGTCTCAGGACCATCAAAGGTAAGTGTTACGGTATGCCATTTTTTGAGTTCTCCAGTTTGTTTCACTACAATGTTCGCTGCTATCTCTTGCTGTAGTAAATCTATAACGGCCTCTCCTTGCCCTATTGGTACAATGGCTATCCCTGCCCACCGTCCGCGACTATACTCTTCGCCATCTGCGCTTCCAATTTCAGCAGTTACTTTTATAACATCGTCAGTATTCAATTGTATGTCTGAAAAGGCCTTTGCATATTCATGGGTTTCTTCGAACATAGCAGTACTCAATGGTGGACGATAGCTCCCCTGTTCAAAATCATTGACCGTGAGCGTAAAACGGGAACGTCCATCATTTTCACCTACTCCAAAGAGCACCACATTAAATAGGCCTGAGGTACCTTCATAAACTTTGGTAGCGACCGCTTTTTTGTTTTTGTTGGGATTGATGGCCAACCAATTTTTGTTCTTATAAAATTGTCCATTGGCATTGTCAAACTCTTGGGCCTTAATTATGGTAGCTGTGGGATAGGTTTCCTTGATTTTTGACCAATTTATTCCAGCGGCTGCAGTTTTTGGCTCCTCTTTGGGTCTAGGGTCAAAATTCTTATCCATGGTGATAAGCCAAGTATCCATTTCAAAACCATCTTCCCGCATGCTGAACTGTACCTCATGATTTCCAGGTTCATCAATGTCAAGATAAATCAGTCCAGGTACACCACAATGGACCTCTTTTGTGCGTTGTTTACTGGCCCAGGTCCATCGATTTTTACCTTCGCACCATTGCATACGCTGACCTGAAGAGGGCCACTGACCATTTAAACCAACATGTATCCCGTTATCTTCGGAGCCTGTACTATGAGCGAGCACCCATACGTAGTAACGGCCTGGGGTGTTCACCTTTATGGGGTAGTGCAGAATAGCCAGTTTGCCTGGTTCATTACTGAAATTTACACCCTTAATCAATTTTTCCCCATGAGTGCTTCTAGTATCGGGCAATATTTCGATATATGAATTTTCATTGGCACTTTCAGCATGACTCTCATCAACATCTCGAAGTGAGCTGTCAATTTCGGTATTGCTTTTTATGACATACCATTTACGAATTTCAGATGCGGTTTGTTTGGAAAAAGCTTCAGCCTCTACGCTTAAGAAACCATCTTTCTCTTCAAAAACCTGAGCAAAGGAAAAAACTGGAATGCATGCTAACAGCAGTATAACTGCTATAACTCTCTTCATGGATTGGTCATTTCTGGTTATACTTTTCTTTGATTCTTTGATACTGGGCATCCGTTAACGGAATCATGCAACCGTGGCGTGCATTGGAAGGCACTTCATATTTAAGTTGGTACAGACTATACCATGGCCCAGCTAATGATGGTGCCTGGGAACCAATGTATCTTTTGCCCGTGTACATTTCGTAATACATAAACCATCCTTCGCCATTGGGTCGTGGCACTACGGTAGGTGCTTCATGATAATTAGGCGATACTGGTTCACCAGGATAGGAATAGGGCCCTGTTAAGTGATGTGAAACTGATACCCGGATCGATTTTCCTGTAGGCCACTGATCGCTGGGTTCACACTCATCCTTCAAGATGGCGTAGTAGAGTTTGTTTTCTTTTCGGACAATAACATCAATGGTACCCATATCAAAATTGAAAAGCTTTTTTGGTTTTGTGAATGATTCAAAATCTTTTGTGGTCACATAAAATGTTCGCATACTGCACCAATAAGCAGCCGGTGTTTCTTTGGTCAAATTTTCATCCGGTGAATGCCAGGTAATAAGGTAAGTGCTGTTGGCATCATCAAAAAAAAGCTTGGGAGCTCCATACCAATTGGGATTTCCTTTGTAACCCGGGGTTTGTTTTCCATTGAAAATTGCTGCCGGAATAGTTGAGGCTATTTCCCAGGAAATTAAATCAGTAGATTTCCATAGGGGAACTTCTTTTGTTTCAGAATCTGTCCCAATCATGTAAAAGTGACTGTCATGCCCTTGGGCAATATCAGGATGCCCATGATAATTTTCTTCTACGGTTTTCCCTTGGTTCAGTAAAGTCCAGTTCATGCCATCCTCACTCAATGAATAATAAAGTCCACCATAATCTTCGGTAGTCATGTGGGCAAAAAGATAACCTGCAGGGGAATTATTATCAAATTGGGTATACCCCGCCCCTTGTACCAGTACTAAAAGGTAACAGATTTTAAATATTTTCATGAGTTCCTTCCTGAAAAAATGAAAGTATAAAATAGGGCTCAGGCGTATATTCTCTTTTGTTCAGTTCTATAGCTTTTTTGAACATCTGATTGGTGCAACGCACTTTCCTGTTGAACATCTGAATAAAAGAGCAACTATTCGGCACAATTGCAAAGAGGTTTTGCTCAAATTAACAAGATATTTGATTCTTACAGCAAATAACATTGTTATATGAGCAAGACGTACAAAATCGCCGTGGTCAACGGAGATGGAATTGGAAATGAAATTGTTCCCGCCGGAGTTGAAGTTTTAAAAACGGTTGCAAAAAAATACGGGTTCGACATTACAACAGAAGATTTTTCCTGGGGTGCGGACCACTATTTAAAACATGGTGAATTCATGCCCAAAAATGGCATAGAGCTATTAAAGGCTTTTGACGCCATTTATTTTGGCGCGGTGGGTCTCCCAGAAGTTGATGACACTCTTCCCGCCAAGGACTACACGTTTAAGGTCAGGACAGAACTACAGCAGTATGTAAATTATCGTCCGGTAAAACTGTTTCAGGGTATTCAAAGTCCACTTCGAGAAAAAACAAGGGAGGATATTGATTTTATAATCCTTCGGGAGAACAACGAAGGCGAATTTGTTCAAAATGGAAAAATATTTTATCCAGATACTCCTAATGGTTGTGCAATTGATACAAGCATGGTAACACGTCTTGGTGTTGAGCGAATTGCGCATTACGCCTTTAAATTGGCACGAAAACGCAGAAAACATGTGACCAACGTCACCAAGTCCAATACGCTGATTTATTCCCTTGGTTTTTGGGATAGAATCATTGCTGAAGTGGCCGAGCAATACCCAGATGTAAAATATACTAAAATGTACGTTGACAATGCTTCGGCAAGTTTTGTTTTAAAACCAGAGGTTTTTGATGTCATTGTCACCACCAATATGATCGGTGACATTCTTTCCGATTTGGGTGGTGCCATTATGGGCAGCCTAGGACTTGGAGGAAGTGGAAACATTAATCCAGAGAAGGACTTCCCATCTATGTTTGAACCGATACATGGCTCTGCTCCGGATATTGCAGGGCTAAATATCGCGAATCCGATTGGTCAGATTTGGTCGGCTGCCCTAATGCTGGAACACTTGGGAGAAGTTCAGGCCGCATCTGATATTGTGAAAGGTATTGAGTATACTACTGCCAAAGGTAATTTGACCAAAGACTTGAAAGGTTCTGCGTCTACCTCAGAAATCGCAAATAGTGTCATCGGATTTATTGAATCAACTGAAATAGTCAAAGTAGAGTAATCCATGGCAAATCAAAATATCATCGATTTGACCATGACCATCTCAAATGAGATACCGGGAATGCATGTTACACCTGCAAAGTCGGTCAAAGATGATGGTTGGAATGCCTCTACACTAACCTTGTACTCACACAGTGGTACCCACATGGATGCCCCTTGGCATTTTGAAGTGAACAACCAAACTGTGGACCAGTTTAATGTCAATAGGTTTTTCGTTGATGCATGGGTGGTAGATTTGACCTTTGTCAAACCCAAAGAGCTATTGACCGTAGCCCATCTAGGAACAATAAGTGATAACATTAAAAAAGGGGAAGGGTTGTTGCTGCGAACAGATTGGAGCAAAAAACTGGGTAATGATGATTATAGAAATGGACTGCCAAGAATAGGAGAAGAATTGGCTAAATGGATGGTACAGAAAAATATTGGAATGCTTGGCGTTGAGCCACCCTCCGTGGCCGATGTCAATAATCTGGAAGAAGTGACCAAAATCCATCAGATTCTATTAGGTGGTGATATTGTCATTGTAGAAGGACTTTGTGATTTGTACCGAATTCAAAAGCCTAAGGTGAAATTGATTGCCTTGCCCCTTAAAGTGAAAAATGGTGACGGTGCTCCCGCCAGGGTAATCGCAATAGAGGAATAAATGGATAATACTGGTATTCAAAAAAGTATCGATTCAGCTCCTGACTTCAACCTATTACAGGAGGAGATTCTGCAATCACTCAAAGAACGTCCCCGTACATTGGTCATATTGGATGATGATCCAACTGGAACCCAAACCGTACATAATATTCCAGTTGTTACGAAATGGAGTGAAGAAATCTTGGAGAAGGAAATCACCGAAAGCCGTGTGTTCTTTATACTGACCAACTCCAGAAGTTTACAAAGAGGAAATGCCAATGCCTTGGCAAAATTGATTGGAGGCAGACTTAAAAAAGTAAGTGAAAAGGTAGGTAAGGAGCTATTGGTGATTAGTAGAAGTGATTCCACACTAAGAGGACATTACCCTAATGAAGTAGAAGCACTCGAAGAAGTTCTTGAACTTAAAAATCCGATTCATGTTATTGCCCCAGCTTTTTTTGAAGGTGGTCGATATACTTTTGGTGATGTACATTACGTAAAAGAGGGGAATCAATTTATTCCCTGCGGTGAAACTCCCTTTGCTCAAGACAATACTTTTGGTTATACATCTTCCAATTTAAGGGATTGGATAGTTGAAAAATATGGTAATAGGCTTTCGGAGGAATCATTTGCAAGCTATTCTGTTTCCTCACTGCGAAATAACCAAGAGGGTCTAAGACAAAAGCTTGAAAGTATACAGACCACCCATTTGGTTGTTAATGCAGTTTCTTATCATGATTTACAACAAGCAGCCTTAATATGTTTGAATACCGATAGGCCTATTCTGCTTCGGACAGCGGCATCTTTTGTCAATGCCATTGGCGGAATTGTTCCAAAAGACTGTCTTAAAACAAGTGAAGTTATCACGAAAAACAATACCAATGGAGCCTTATTTATTGTGGGGTCCTATGTTCCCAAGACCACGGAGCAATTGAATCATTTAAAGGAAAACAGTAACGCCTATTTTCTGGAACTGGATGCCAATTTAGTTCTGAACGACAGCTCTTTTGACCGACACTTAGAGGGGCTCTTAGAAAACTTGGAACATAAAATTTCTGAGGGTATGGATGTTGTTATGCACACTAGCCGTACCGTAGTGAAAGGAAACTCCAAAGAAGAAAGCCTAGATTTAGTCAACAAGGTTTCTGAGGGACTGGTAACGATTATCAAAGATTTGAAGACCAGACCAAAATACATAGTAGCCAAAGGTGGGATCACCTCCAGTGATGTCGCCACCAAAGGGCTCAAAGTCAAGAAAGCTATGGTTTTAGGTCAAGTTTTAAAAGGGATACCCGTGTGGCGATTGCAGCATGAATCAAAATTTCCCGGATTGCCATATATCGTATTTCCAGGAAACGTTGGTGAAAAGGGAAGTCTTACCAAACTCAAAAAACAATTGGAATGAACAAAAAGAGCTACTTCCCGAAGCGCTATTTTATGGTTTTTGGCACCTTTTTGCTGGCCCTGTTGCTTTATGTGGACCGGGTCTGTATTTCAGTGGCCAAAGACCCCATAGCCGATGCCCTAAGTCTTAGTGACAAACAAATGGGTTGGGTTTTGGCCATATTTTCATTGGGATATGCTCTTTGCCAGACCCCATCTGGGATGTTGGCCGACCATTTCGGTCCAAGGCGTATCTTGGCAGGCATCGTTACAGCTTGGTCCATATTCACAGCGCTGACGGGAGCGGTATGGAATTTTGTATCGTTGCTTATCGTCCGATTTCTATTTGGTGTGGGTGAAGCAGGTGCCTTTCCTGGTATTACACGAGCTATTTATAGTTGGATTCCCCTTCGGGAGCGTGGAATTGTAACCGGAGTCAATTTTTCCGGCTCCCGCTTAGGAGCTGCCTTTGCCCTTCCGGCGGTCGCCTGGCTCATCAATGATTTTGGGTGGCGCAATACTTTTGTAATTCTTGGAATAGTGGGCATTCTATGGGCTGTAGCCTGGTATTTTCTATTTCGTGACAATCCTGAAGACCATTTTGGTATCTCAAAAGCTGAAAAGGAATACATCATTAGCACTAGACAAAAAGATGATTCTAGAAGTGGAAGCAAAATAGCCTTATCCACCTTATTGGGTTCAAAAAATTTATGGTTGGCCATGGGACAATACTTCTGCAGTAATTTTACTAACTTTTTTGCTCTTACCTGGCTATTTCCCCATATTAAAAGTGAGTATAACCTAGAGGCCGTTGAAGCAGGCTTTTATACTGCCGTACCGCTTGTATTTGGAGCTTTTGGCAATTGGTTTTCCGGAGCCTTGAGCGATCAAATCTTTAGACGAGGTAACTGGGACCACTCCAGAAAACTGCCTGCATCCATTGGTTTTGTTTTAGCAGCTATCGGTCTTATCGGCAGTATTTATATGGACACTGCTCTGGGAGCGGTTATATTTTTGAGCTTGGCCATTTTTGGTGCTGATATGACCCTGCCACCCTCATGGTCCTTCTGTGCTGATATTGGCAAAAGACATTCAGGTGCCGTCTCAGGCACGATGAACATGGCCGGAAATTTAGGTGCCTTTATAACGGCACTTACTTTCCCCTATTTACAGGCTTGGACCGGGTCCACTACCCCATTTTTTATTGTTGGGGCTATATTAAATGTGTTGGCAATTGTATTTTGGCTGAATATGAAACCACAAAAGCCGATCATATGAAAAAGCTAAGAGGAATCTGTGCGGGAGCAGGATATTTTTCACAATTTCATTATGAAGCTTGGAAGCGCATCCCCAATGTGGACATTGTCGCCATTTGCGATCAAGATGAGGAAAAGGCAAAACAAATTGTAGCACAGTATGGTTTTCCAAATTTTTATTATGATATAGAAACCATGCTGCAAAAAGAACAAGCGGACTTTATCGATATCATCACTCCACCCAACACACATTTGGCATTATGCGGTTTAGCTGCAAAAAGGGGTCTGGATATAATTTGCCAAAAACCGTTGGCACCTACCATAACAGAAGCCAAGCAAATCGACGCTTTGCAAACCACATATGGCGTCCGAATTATGGTACATGAAAATTTCCGATTTCAGCCATGGCATCGCGAACTCAAAAAATTGCTTTTGAATAGAGCCATAGGCGAAACCATCTTTACTATCAATGTACGGATGCGTATGGGCGATGGTTGGCAAGAAGATGCGTACATGAACAGGCAACCCTATTTTAGGGAAATGGAGCGATTGCTGATTTATGAAACCGGAATCCACTTTGTAGACGTCTTCAGATATCTTGTAGGTGAAATTACTTCGGTAAACGCTAAATTAAAAACACTGAATACTAACATTAAAGGAGAGGATTTTGCTTGGGTGAATTTTGAGTTCGAAAATGGAACATTGGGCTTTTTGGACGCCAACCGTTATAATGAAAGTACAGCTGAAAATCCTCGCCTAACTTTTGGTTACTGGCAGATTGACGGAAACAAGGGCAGCCTCCGACTGTATGAAGATGGAAAAATCACTATTCAAAAGCTAGGGGGAACAGAAATGGAGCATCCCTATACTTTTGAAGACAAAAACTTTGCAGGAGACTGTGTTTATCATACACAATTGCATTTTGTGGAAGCTTTACTCGCTAACGAAGAATTTGAGACTGGCGCGTCAGATTATCTGAAAAACCTAAAAATCCAAGACGCTATATACGATAACAATTAAAAATACCGGTAGTGTCGTAATTTTTTTATCATTTCTCAGCATACTCGAACCAATCAAAATTCGCATTTTTTTTACTTTGCTTTCCGTTGGAAGTGGCATACATGCCCACATACGGGCCATTAAAACCGCCAGCAACCTCATCCGATACCACGGTCAGGTCTACTTTTTCTGCCAATGTTTTTAACTCATTCAAAGTAGGGCCATATCTAAATGTCGATTCGGTGTTATGGCCCTCCACTTGCAAAACCAACTCTTTGTGAGGGTACGGCACCCTTGAAATTTCAACCTTAACTCCCTTTTTTGTTTTCAATAGTATCAACGCATCACCTTCTTTTAAAAGTTGGAGATGATTGGTACTATTTCTATAAATGACCAGTCCTGCCACCACGTTTTTCTTTTTTGATTTAAAATCCATCTTCGTACTTGCCAGAAAATCATGGTGCTGAATCCGTCTCGCTACCAACGAAGGGTTGGTAAGACTATCCAGAACGTTTGGACGCAACTCAATCGAAAGCTTTCCATTTTTAAGTGCATACCATTTAGAATACGGTGTCCTTAAAAAATTCCATTCCAAGGTTAAGCTATCCGTATTGAACTCATCTCTTTTTGGTTTTTTGGGGGAAGGGCTCCAAGGCAAATTAGGTCTTGTTTGCTCAAATTGTAAATGCCCGATTCCTGGGTTAAAAACCGGCGTCATTATACCTTCTTGGTCTTCAAACCGAACTGGGGTTAAGAAGGTCTCCCTCGCCAAAAAGGAAAAACCATCCTTTTTTCGTTTGGCCAACATCAATGACCACCATTCTCCATTTTGAGTTTGCACCAAATCCGCATGACCAACCGAATGTATGGGAAAATCGTTCCCTAAATGTCTGTGAGTCAATACGGGATTGGAATGATTGGGAATATATGGCCCCCAAATACTGTCACTATGGTGTACTGTTACCGCATGATGAAATCCCGTCCCACCCTCAGCTACCAAAAGCATGTATTTACCATCTATTTTATAGAGATGAGGCCCTTCTGTCCAACGGGCATTTTTGGCATGGCCATGCGTTAATTGTTTACGCTCGCCAATCAACTTTTGTTGTTCGAAATCCAATACCTGCATCCATACCCCATTTTTATTGGGCCAATCATTGACCCCAGTAATGTTGGCATGACCCGTGTAATAACAAGTACCATCATCATCCCAAAAAAGGGAAGGGTCAATACCCCTTGACCCCAACCAAACAGGTTCTGACCATGGTCCAGCAGGATTTTTCGCTGTGATGTAAAAATTACCATTGCATTTCACACAGGTTGTTATGAGGTAAAAAAGTCCGTCGTGGTATCGTATACTTACCGCATAAATGCCCCTAGAATCCAATAACCCTTCTGGAAGTTCCACTTGGTCGGGTCTATGTAACCCATAGCCTATCAATTCCCAATTCACCAAATCCTTACTATGGTGTATGGGCATTCCTGGGAACCATTCAAAACTGGAGTTGACCATATAATAATCTTCCCCAACCCGAACCACCGAGGGATCTGGATAAAATCCTGGAAGCACAGGATTTTCGAAAGTATCAGGAGTCTGGCCAAAAACAGCAGTCAGTGAAAGGCCTAAGACTAACCGAAGGATTTTTTTCATGATTGTCTTGAATTTAGTGTTCATTGAAATCAACATTCATTTCGGCAAAAAGTGCAGCCCCATTCAAAAAGTGAGCGGTAATCCAAAACACGGTCCAATCCTCAACATAATTTCCTCGATAAGAACGAAAATCCTTTGGAGCACTTTGATTCTGGGTATAGTTGGTTTGCTGAGGCTGTTCTCCCTGGCTACCATAAGGATCAATTAATTGCCCACAACTAACAAACATAAGTTTGGCCAACTGCATAAGATTAGCGTCATCCGTTAGCTTCCCTAATTTGTAAAGGAAGGGGGCTATCAACACGCCATAAACATCGATATGCATGTTTTGTACGGAGACCGCTGTCCACCCCCTGGTTTTAAAATTATGGTCCCGCAAGCGCCCAGCTGGCAAATCCACATCCCATAGGTACGTATAGGAGACCACTACATCACCTGCGTGCTGCGCATATTTTAAATATTTGGAATCTCCGGTAAGTTCATACAAGGCCAAAAATCCTTTTAAGGCACCGAAGGCACCTTCTTTGTCC
This sequence comes from Allomuricauda sp., assembly GCF_028282265.1. GTDB lineage: Bacteria > Bacteroidota > Bacteroidia > Flavobacteriales > Flavobacteriaceae > Flagellimonas. Next base: position 1,027 of record NZ_JANQIH010000007.1, on the reverse strand, counting down.
TCACAAGTGGCATCCAAAGTTCCGCCCCAATACACCTCTTTCATGTTGTAATGCCGAAGGGCATAGTGCTCTCCAGCCTTTAGTGCGGCCCGTTTAAAAGAGTCATTTTTCAACAACTCGGCAGCCATAGCCAATGGTGCAATAAAAAAAGCTTCATCTGTCGAATTGGGGTTCCATTTTTCCGATAGGATTCGTTTTGCGTGAAATTCACATGCTTTTTGTAAAAATTGCTTCCATTTTTCCGGTTTCAGTCCTGACTTCTGGCTGGCCTTAATCGCATTGGCAATATTATACATGGCTTGGCCTTGACTCAACAATTCAGGATTCTCCTTCCAAATTCTTGGCCCCCATTTTTCATTTTTAACATCATACCACGTGTATATTCCTTGTTCATAAAAATCTGCAGTAGCCAGAAAATCCAACGATTCCTGTGCCATTTGAAGTAAGGCAGTATCCTTAAGTACGTGTTGCAACCGTTGAAATGCAAAACCTGGTGCAGCGGCCTGACCTACCCATCCCAAAACGATATATTCTAGATTATCTTCAAGTTGATTATCAAACTGATTGAAGCCTGCATAATTCCCACCCTTTAACCAACGGGACTTTGCCAAGCTGTATTTATTTTTCACTATACTTTCAAAACTCGGCAACCCATCCAAAGTAGGGTTGAAAATATCAATTGCGTTATAAATGGCTTTTTGGAAACCTGAACCTTCTTCTTCAACAGCATAAGTTTGCAGGTAAAATTCCTTTTCAATAATTCCATTTGGTGGAATATTTAAATACGCTTCGTCATATTCTGTAAACATGCTCCGACGTTTTCCTTGATGGGTCTTGATAACACTTTTTTTTCCATTGGTCCCGCATGGACCTGATAGTAAACTGAGCAATGTTCCTTCTTCCAAGGTCTGCGCGCCCAACGACCACCATTGGTCATCTAAGTTTGAATAGGGTGTCGTACTAGGCAGGCTGTGCAGTGCTGCACCCAACAAAGCTTTTTCTCCCCCTTCAAAGCTTACAAAGGGCA
>NZ_JANQIH010000001.1 GCF_028282265.1 Allomuricauda sp. | reverse complement strand
GAATCCATCGGAATTGAAAATTGAACCATGGAGGTATTGCCTATTTCTTCTGCTTCTAAAATTTGAATTGAATGGGTACCGCCCAATTCGCTATCCTTCTTGGGGTTGCCGGCACCTTTTACATATAAATCGGTGCTGGATGGCTTTCCGCCAATTATATTGAAAAGTAAAAGGTCGCTTCCCACAATTGAGTTTCTCGAATTGAAGCCTACCCCAATCCAACCTTGGGTTTCTGCTTTCAAAGTACAGTTGAGCATATCGTTTTTTACTTCATATGAAAAGGATATCCCATTTGTGCTAATGGTCTGCTGACCGAATAAGCCAGCAGACCCCATTAAACATAGAGCTATGAAGGCTCTAATTTTATTGAAAAACATGGTTAGACCCCTTTAATTTCTGTAGTGACCCCCACAATTTCCCATTTTCCACTGCTTGATTTTGCCATGGAAAGTTGGTATAGAAAGTCATACTCTGAACTTACGGCATTTAGAACAACAACAGCCAAGTTGTCACCTAAAAATTCAGCGTGTCGATAGGTGATTTTTCTTGGTTTTCCTCCCAGTTGTTTTTCTGCTACCATTTTAATGTACTGGTCTGCCGAAAAGGTATTGAACTTACCACCAATAAGAACGTATTGAATTGAATTGGACTCCAAGATACTCTCCAACATTTCAGGATTTTGAACATCGGCCCCTTTTACAAATTGGGCAGCTACTTTTTTGATACCAACTTTGGATTCTTGGGCACTCACTGCCCCAAAGGTCAATAGTGCAAGCAGCACTACTTTTGATAGATTTTTAATGAACATGATTTTTGATTTTGAATTAGGGACAAACTTAGATGACGCAAATGGCCGACAAAAGACAGAAGTGGACAGATGAGTTTTCTATGTTGGGAAACAGGGAAATGGTGGAGTGAATAGTTTAAGGTACTCGTGTTCTACCCACTAAAAGTTCATCTTTTTTTTGAAGTCGGGTTTTCGGCTATTGGAGATTTTTGCTTTTCTCTTGTTCTTTAAGATGACCAAACTTATATGTTTGTCGACTGTTTCCATGGCCTCAACCTGGTTCAGGTTGATAATAAAAGAGCGGTGCGTTCTAAAGAATTGGTCAGGATCCAAGGTTTTTTCCAATTGGTCCATTGACTCCCTAACGGTATATTTTTTCTTAGGAGTTTCAATTTCAACATATTGGTCAGCGGCTTCAATAAGAACGATGTCATCAACATCGATGAATGAGGTCCTTCCTATGGATTTTACCGCGATTCTTTTGATATATGCCGTATCAGAACCATAATCCGTTTTTTTTGCAAACATGGTCAATACGTCTTTGTAACTCTCAGCCTTTTCGGCAAGCCTATCCCTATTGGTCATTTGTATGGCCTTTTGTAACGCCGAATCAATACGTTCTGGAGTATAGGGCTTTAAGATGTAGTCGATTGCATTTTCTTCAAAAGCCTCAATGGCATATTGATTGTAGGCTGTCACGAAAATAAAATAGGGATAAGGCTCTTTGCAGTGACGTAAGACCTCGATGCCGCTCATCTCGGGCATTTCAATATCCATGAAGACAATATCGGGTTTGGTTCCCTCTATTTTTTTTAAGGCCTTAAAACCGTCATTGCAGGTGTGGACGGTGCCCAGCTCAGGAAACTTTTCAAGATGAAATTTTAACCGATTTAGGGCTTCTTGCTCATCGTCTACCAAGAGGACGGTATATTTCATACTTCGCAAAAAATCAATTGATAAAAAACTACCCTTAAGTTAGTTAAAATAAAAACCTCCCGAAAGGAGGTTTTGAGTGGGATATACTGGATTCGAACCAGTGTCCTCTGCCCTGTCAAGGCAGCGCTCTAAACCAACTGAGCTAATATCCCTTAAAAGTGGTGCAATATCGTAAAATTGTTACCAATCTCCATACTCTGCCGAATTCTTTTGGGTTTCGTGCAAAGTAATGTGCAATAATTGTCCCTCATCCAGTTTTGGCTTTAGGATGTCGTAAATGACCTTTACAAAATATTCCGTAGTAGGATATAAATCCGAAAACTCTGGACAATCTTCGTTGAGATTCTTATGATCGAACCGCTCTTCGATTTCATCTTTTATGAGTTTTCCCAAGTCGGCCAAGTCCATTACAAATCCCGTATCTGGGTCTATTTTTCCTCGAATCCGTACTTCAAGGTCAAAGTTGTGGCCATGATAATTTGGGCTATTGCATTTACCAAAAACCTCTCGGTTTTTTTCGTCACTCCAATTAGGGTTGTGAAGTCTATGTGCGGCATTAAAATGGGCTTTTCTGCAAATAGTGGCAATCATCTTTCTAATAAAAAATACAAGATTGCAAAGTTAGCAATATGGCAGTTGAAAACCTATCACTGCCTAATTGGACTGAGATGGAAAAACAGCACAGGAATACCATGTAGGTGCCAAGAAATGCGTTTTTGAGATGTACGGAAGGTATAGTTTATTTAATCGAAAGATAATGCTCCATAATTTTTACAAAATCCTCTGTGGCATCATATTCAAGATTTTGTTTTTTCGCAAATGCTTCCACCTGTTTCAATTGCGCTCCAAAAAAGACCTTTAGTTTCTTCTTCTTTTTTGGAATTCTTATCAAATAGTCCAAGCTGTCATCCGGATAATCTATGTAGACCTGGTCCTGCAATTTCATAAATCTTGCAGGTTTTGCGGGCTCATAGCTACTTTTGGCCGGTTGCGCCGGTAGATATTTGAAGCGTTCCTTCTTAAGGAGTTGAAAGTCATCGCCGTCATGAACAATCTCAAAAAAGGATTTTTTTAGATTCCCTGAGTCATTGATATAGGTTCTTGTAATAAAGACACGATTGGAACCGTCCATAAGTTGAATCCTATATTCCCGGTTTAAGGTAAGCCCTTTAATCTCCTCTCCGTTTTCCTTGAATTCGATGATATCGTCAACCGCATCAAAACGAACAGGATAACTATTGGAAATTCCACTGATTTTGGCAGGAACAAATTCGTCAAAGAGATATCGTGATCCCTCGGCATCTTTATATTCAGGATTGTTCACTGTTAAAAAGAAGGTGATATCATTCAAATTCCCCTGATCATTTTGCGGTATTTGACCAAGGATGTCGGATGTTGTGAATAGTATAATTAGTAAAAAAGCCAGCTTTGCGTAAGTCATGTGTATTCTTTTAAAAGTAAAAACCGTCTTAGTGAAGATAGTTCAAAAAGACGGTTTTTGCATTGGCTTAGCTGGATTTTAAAAGTTACCGGGATTTTGAGTGATATTAGGGTTGTTGACCAATTCATCATCCACTATCGGGAAAATGACCTTATCAGCCCCCGGAGCGGATTCTGGCCCACCCCCGGGACGTAGATTTAGGTTGTTCCTCAACAAGTCCATCCGTCTTAACCCTTCAAAACAAAACTCTTTTCTTCTTTCAAGCAAAATGGCATCCAAATCCACTGCTCCCAAAGGCGCCAATCCTGCCCTTGCGCGTACGATATTCACATCATTTAAGGGAGTATCTCCAATTGCGGTGCCTCCCCTTAGGTTTGCTTCGGCTCGCATAAGGTACATATCTGCCATACGAAGTACCATTCCATCAGATGCGTTATTGACGATATCGGGATATTTAGTGGTGAAAAAGGTGTCATTCCCTCCTGCATCGGTTGCTGCTTGGGATAGTTCATCGAACCTTCTATCTCCCGGTTCCGCAGCAAATGTATCAATCAGGTCTTGACTGAAAGGAGCATCACCCCTTCCACCAGGCGCTGGGTTATAGAAGTTGACATAGACCTCATCTGATCCGGGAACATCTTCATCCTGAGGTCCATCAGTAGGTGTGTTGATTACAGAAAAGATGTTTTCCGGTGATTGGGGATTGTCATCATAGAAATCAAAATTGGGTACCAATTCGTATTCGCCTGAGCTTATTACTTGGTCAGCAAAGTTGGCCGCATTGTTCCAATCTTCCCGATACAGGTATAATCTGGCAAGTAATGCACGTGCTGACCCCGCTTCCGCTCGTTCGCCATTGTCTTCTGGAAGACCTGCAATGGCATCCAACAAATCTTGTTCAATAAGGGCGTGCACCTCATTTACGGTCGAACGCTCCAATTGAAACTCAGACAATGGAATTTCGGGTGAATACGGAATCAATGCTAAAGGAACTCCCAAATTTGTACCACCATTAAATTGAAAGGGTTGGGCGAAAAGATTGACGAGTTGAAAATAGGTCAAGGCCCTTAGGAATTTAGCTTCGCCGATAAATTGGGCTTTATCTGCATCAGTTAAGTCCACTAAGTCCACATCAGGAAGGTTCACTATGATGTTATTGGCGGCTCCAATAAGCTCATACGCATCAGCCCAAATGTTGTCTAGTGTAGCGTTTGTTGCTAAAGTTTCATACTGGTCGATTTCCTGAAGTGAAGGAAAGCTTCCCACGAAGTTTACATTGTCCGTCATAAAATCGGATATCAATTGCGGATTTCCATTCAAATCCCCACTTTGGTTTTTACTATATATCCCCACTACGGCTCCGTTGATGGATCCCCGGGTATCAAAAACCGTTTCTATTTCTACGCTGTCTTCGGGAGTTACATCCAATCTATCCTCACAAGAAAAGAAAAGAATCAATCCCAAAAAGAACACAACTGTTTTAAATTTTTGCATTTTTTTGAATTAAAAGGTTAATCTTGCTCCTAATAAATATGATTTCGCTTGAGGTGCCGTAAAGAATGATTCTCCTTGGAATCTTGGGTCTATGTCATCAGTCACCTCGGGATCAATGCCGTCCATTTCATCCTTTTTCAAAGTGAAAAGGTTGGTTCCCGTAGCATAGAATCGTATTCCTGTAATAAACCCTCCCAAACGCTCTAGGGCCTCAGCAGGAACATTATATCCTATGGTAAGGTTTTTTACCCTTAGGTAGGAGGCATCCAACATCTGTTGTGTGGAGCGTTGATTGAACAAGTTAAATGTTGAACTGTTGGGACTTGGCAAGAAAGCGTTGTCTCCCGGCTGTCTCCAAAAGTTGAGATTTTGTCTTCTTACATTCACAATTCCACCAATGGCATCTGCCCCATCGGCAAATCTTAATCCGTCAATGACCACTTCATTTCCATAAGAATAGTTCATCAATACAGAAAGATCAAAGTTTTTGTATCTGAAAGTATTGGTCATACCTCCTGAAAAGTCTGGCAATGGACTACCTGCAACGACACGATCACCTGAGTTTGGGTTGTTGGTAATGTTACCATTGGCATCCAACCACTCGGCATCTCCTGTTTGTGAATTGATGCCGACATATCGAATAAGATAAAAATTGTTCAAAGGTTCCCCTTCAATAGCCCTTTGTATAGTGCCATCTATAATTCTTCTTCCTTGAGGGTCGGTAGCGGCATCCTCGTTCAATCTAGTTATTTCGTTTTGTATCGTTGTGATGTTAAAGTTAGTTCTCCATTCGAAGTTTTCGGTAGAGACGTTTATGCTGCCAATATCAAATTCCCAACCAGTATTCTCTAGCTCTCCAATATTTCTACTAATAAAGCGAAGACCCGTTTGAGGGGGAAGAACCTGGTTCAAGAGCAAATCGCTTGTTGTTTTTTTGAAGTAGGCCATATTGAAATTCAATCGGCCTCCAAAGAATGTGGACTTCAAGCCAATATCCAAGGTTGAACTTTCTTCCCATTTTAAATCTGGATTTGCGGGTTGATTGGGAACCACTCCCGATTCTCCATTATAGTCACCAAATCCACCTGCGTTAAAAAGGCCCAGAGAAGGGAAGGTCCCTAAACGGTCGTTACCCACTGTACCAATACTTGCTCTTAAAGAAAGGTAATCGACAAACGATACCGAATCCATAAAAGATTCTTCAGAAAGTACCCATCCTGCTGCTGCCGACCAGAAGTATCCAAAGCGATTATTGGCACCAAATCGAGATGAACCATCTCGACGGAGGGATCCTTCAACAATATATTTTCCTTTGTAATCGTATGAAGCTCTAGAAAAGAGTCCAAACAATTTGTTCGGAAAACGATCTCCATTTAAAACGGTAGGTGTGGAACCAGAACCCAAATTTCTCAAACCATCTGTCAAAAATCCGGTTGATGCTACATTTAAGCGAGTCCTTATAGTTTCCTCATAGTTTAGACCTAATAGTATGTTCAACGTATGGTCATCACCTAAATAGGGGGTATAATTCAAGGTTTGGTTTGTCAACCAGCGTTCTTCCCTAACACTTACCACTTGTCCAAGGCCGCCTGGAGTATTGAACTCAGCCTCTCTAGTGGTTTCTTCTGTACTTAACCAATCGACTCCAAATTCAGAGCGCCATGTTAGCCCTTCGAAAGGCGTAACTTCTGTAAATCCATTTCCAATGACCCTGAAGGTTTTCAACTCTCTAGTATCAAGCGCAATCCTTGCGAAAATATTTGGAATAAAGGAACCTGACTGTAAAAAGTTGCCTTCATCGTCAAAAGCACGAACCACAGGACTTTGTAAGAATGCGGTGGTAAATGGTGCATCAATTTCGTTTTCAATGAAGACCCTAGCTAATCTGTTATTGGTTACACTAAGGTTCATCCCTGCTTTTAACCAATCGGTGGCATCCGTATCTATGTTTATTCTGGCTGCGCTACGCTCTTGATCGTTGCCGATTATAAAGCCTTGGGCATCTCGATAATCGAGACCAAAGAAGTAAGAGGTCTTTTCGCCTCCACCACGTACGCTAAGGTTGTACTGTTGGGTGATACCAGTACGTTGTACACCGCCCAACCAATCTGTTCCACCGGAACCCAAAGCGCCCAAGCCTAAGTCTTCGGGACTAACCGGAGTGCCCTGCTGGATGGTGGCAATATCTGATTTCCACTGTCTAAACTCGTCCGCAGTCAAAATGTCCGGGACATCTGTTGATTCTGCAAATTGCGTATTTACATCGAGGGTTACTTGGGCCCTTGAATTTCTACGCCCCTTTTTCGTGGTAATCAAAACTACACCGTTTGCACCCCGCGAACCATAAATGGAAGTTGCTCCAGCATCCTTTAAAACTGTCAATGATTCGATATCATTGGGGTTAACATAGGAAAGTGGATTGATATCGGTATTACCACCACGGTTCAATGTATTTCCCTCGGTATCAGTGATAGGTACGCCATCAATTACAATCAATGGCTGGCTACCCGAGTTAATGGAATTTACACCCCTTACCCGAATTACAGCTGCAGAACCCAGAACACCAGAGGCATTTACAATTTGAGTACCTGCACTTTGTCCTTGTAAAAGTTGGTCAGCAGAAACTACTTGTAAGTTTTCGAGGGCCTCTTCCTTTACAATTCCTACGTTTTGAATAATTTTTCTTTCTTCTTGGTTACCGTAACCAATGACAACAACCTCTTGTAGGGCTTCCGCGTCCTCCTGCATTTGAATGTCTATGACATTTGCTGACCCAATCACTCTGCGCTCGGTCCGTTGGCCCAGATAGGTAAATAAAAGAGCTTGTCCTTCACTGGCAGTGATGGAATAATTGCCATCAAAATCGGTTTGGGTACCGTTCGCGGTGCCTTCAACAACAATGTTGACCCCTGGAAGTGGAACACCGGCTTCGTCGATAACCGTACCCGTGATTGTTTTTTCTTGGGACATTGCCGCAGTTGTACAGAACAACAGCAAGGCAAGGAACCCAAATCGTTTCAATACTTTCATAGAGTTAAAAGTTTTGTTAGTAAATAATGAGTTAGCGCAACTGAGAAAGGTAGGCGGAAGAGGGAGTCTGATAGCTAATTCAAATAATACTCCCTAGTACGAAAACAAAACTTAATGGAAAGTTCAATATTTAATAGGTAGTAAGACCTCTCACCGCCTTACCTTTACAATTGCATTAACAAAGCAATTAGATAAGCATCTTAGACAGGTACTTTTAAAACGGGACGCACTTCAAAAAAAGTCCAGCCCAACGGGATGTACTCTTTTTAACAGATTTTTATCTGGACAAAATGAAAGGTATTGTTTTCAGCTTTCCTGTATCGAGCAAAATTTTGGGAAGAGAACTTTCAAAAAAGCCCACTTTAAATACCCTATCTGGCATAATGAGTCCGGAGAGGGCAAAAGATTATCGCAGTAAATGGTCTTGTTATACGTAGTGAGATACTACTGGCAAAAGAATAGCGAAAGGAAGAAGAATGATGTTATGGGTTAGATGGCCTAAGAGGCATACTTCACCAAATCGCGAAAATCGTTTGGACTTAGGCCGGTTTCTTTCTTGAAAGCACTGTAGAAGCTGGTCTTACTATTAAAACCGACTTCATACATTACAGACTTAACGCTTATTCCAGAATCGTTTGAGAGCAGGTATTTGGCCTCTCTAATTCTATAATGGTTCAATAGTGAATAGAAGTTTTGGGTCAGGTATTCGTTGATGACCTGTGATACTTTGTAACGATCGCGCTCAATGTGCTGCGAAAGTGCATTAAGACCTATATGATTGTCCTTATAAATCTTATCATCTTCAAAGGCACATTTTATCTTCTCCTTAATTTCAATAGCTTGTTCTTGGGTAAGCCCTGACTTCTCATATTTCGAAACCAATGATGGCGATGAATGAAAATGAGCCCCATTCGTTCTAGAGAAAAAATTGCCAAAAAGCCTTCTCATGTCGTTTATTTTTTGATTATGATAGACTCTAGTTAGCATTAATACACTGAAATCTAGTTTTTTCCGATAAGGATTATCGTAAACTTTGGTCGGGAGGGTTTACCTTTTGGTTTAGTAGCCTCAATTCGTTTTAAGGTTATGATGTTGCATGATACCAATCATTACTCAAGATTGAGGAATTTAATACATTGAAGGCAAATGATTTGAAGAATTGATATTAAAAGGATGCAATGACCCTAACCGTAGTTTTGGTAGTCGTATATGTAATAATCGCGATTTCGCTGATTTTTAGCCTTCTTTTGAATGGGGTACGACCATCAAAAACACTTGCTTGGTTGTTAGCTATTTTTACCATTCCGGTTGGAGGTATTCTATTGTATTTGCTTTTGGGGAGAAATCGTAGAAAAAATAAAATTCTCAAAAAAAAGGAATTATCACTTCAAGGAAATCAAAAGTTTATAGGTGATTTACGATTGCCGGATGCCCTTTCGGAACATCAAAAACTCATGAGACTGGTTTGGAGAAACTGCGGTTTTGCCCCCGTTTATGGCAACTCTAACACGCTTCTCAAGGATGGGAAAACCACGTTCGAATCCATCTTCACAGCTTTGGAAAACGCAAAATCCTATATATATCTCCAGTATTACATATTTGAGGAAGGTGATTGGGCGAACAGGTTATTGCATTTATTTCAAAGAAAGACGAAGGAAGGGGTGAAGGTGCGTTTAATTTTTGATAACATTGGAAGCTATACCTTAAGTAAAAAGTATATAAAAGCACTTAAATCTTGTAGGGTAGAGGTGTATCCCTTTCTCCCATATCGCTTCGGTAGATTTTTATCTTCCCTTAACTATAGAAACCATCGAAAGATAATCGTCGTGGACGGGATATACGGTTTTACAGGAGGGATTAATGTTTCGGACAAATACCTCAAAGGGGATCCAGGTCTTGGCACTTGGCACGATATGCATTTGCGGATAATAGGACCTGCGGTAAAACAGTTAGAAGCGGTTTTTCTTTCTGATTGGTATCTTGTTTCCGAGGAGCAACTTGAACTAGGAAAACCAAATGTGGTATGGGATGGAAGTGTTGAAAAGTCGAAACTGGTTCAAATTGTTTCGAGTGGCCCTGAAGATGATTTTGCTAATATCCAGAAAGTATATTTTTCCATGATAGCAAATGCGAATGAATACCTATACATTACAAACCCCTATATTATTCCTGGGCCAGAGATTCTTCATGCATTGCAGACAGCTTCCTTAAGTGGAGTGGACGTTCGGTTATTGGTTTCTGAACAAGGGGATAGTACAGTGGTGAACTGGAGTGTACGCTCTTATTTCGAACCTTTTTTGAAATCGGGAATACGTCTGTTTTTGTTCCCCGATGGCTTTTTGCACAGTAAGGTCATTGTCAGTGATGATTCTATAGCTTCCATAGGTACTGCCAACGTTGACGTTCGAAGCTTCGAACATAATTATGAGGTTAACGCCCTGGTGTATGACCAAGAATTCGCCAGAGAACTAAAGCGAGATTTTTTAGAACGTTGTCTCAGCAGTAGGGAACTGAACTATGATGAGCATAGACAAAGAAGCTGGATGACCCAGCTTAAGGAAGGGACCGCTAAAATCCTCAGCCCCATCCTTTAACTTCCGTTTCTGTCCAAAGTTCATTCACGCACACCCCATTGGCTTCCCAGTCATCTATATTGGCTATTGTGGTCTTTGCTAGGTTGGTAAGGGCTTCCTTGGTCATAAAGGCCTGATGTGGGGTCAAAAGAACACTGGGCAAGTTCAACAAACGTTTGAGCATTTCGTCCTTTACCTCATGCTCTGCGTTTTTCCTAAAGAAAATCCCCTTTTCCCGTTCGTACACATCTGAACCATATGCGGCAATTTTCCCTTCTTTTAGAGCCTCTATGAGCGCTTCGGTATGCACCAATGCTCCCCTTGCCGTATTTATTAAAATGGCATTTTCTTTCATTAAATTGATGAGGTCTGCATTGATGATATCGTAGGTGCTCTTGTCGAGAGGTAGGTGAAGACTTATTACATCAGATTCTGAACACAAGGTTTTCATATCGGTATAGCGGACTCCGTATAACTGTTGCAGAACGGGGTTTTCCACCAAATCATGCCCTAGAATATTGCACCCAAAGCCATGCATGATTTTGGCCATAATGGAACCAATGTTTCCGGTGCCCACGATTCCTATGGTTTTTCCATTTAAATCAAATCCCATAAGGTTGTCCAGCAGAAAATTAAAACGGTGTACCTGGTGATTTGCTCTTATGATTTTTCGGTTTAAAGCCAACAGAAGGGCAACAGCGTGTTCAGCTATAGCGTTTGGGGAGTAATTGGGAACATTGGCAATTCTAAGGTTATACTTTTGGGCAGTTTGCAAATGCACATTGTTATACCCCGTGGAGCGGAGTGAAATGTATTTCACCTCTAAGTTCTTCAATGTTTCTAGGACAAGGGAAGAGGCGTCATCCCCAGAAAAAATGGAAATAGCTTGATGGCCAATCGACTTAAAAGCCGTGTCGGCATCAAGCGGTTCCTTTAAAAAAGTAAGTTGGTGCCGATTCTCATTGGCATTGGTAAGAAAAGGAATCTCAAAATCCTTAGCGCTGTAGACCAACACTTTCATCCCCTTCCTCGATTTCCTTCCTAAAGATAATATCTTGCTCCTCCATGGCGAGTACTACCAATTTTATGTAGTCTTCCACGGTTTTTTTAAGATTCACAGGGTCGGTCACGTCAATGGCTCCCCTCCATACAAGATCCCTTTCTTTATCTATACAGATACAATATAGCGAAGTCTCGGCATGGTAAACGGTATACTTGTCGTAATAATCCGTTTCGTAGTAAATCTGCTGATTCCCTAAGTAGTCGTCTCTAAATTTACCATAGAGCTCATCAATTTCAGACATACGACGTCTAAACTTCTTGAAATCTTGCGAACCGACAACCTTGGTGAGCAAAATGGCATCAAAATCACGGGACAAAAGAAGTTGTTCAACTTCGTCCAATTCCTCTTCAGTTTTTGCGGTATCGGTGAACGAAACATCAAAAATGTCGATGCTTCGCATGGCTTCAATATTCCGTTTTTTAAACTCCTTTTTCAGTTTGGTTTCAAAATCCACTCGGGTATCCTCATCTTGGGCCATTCCCACAATAAGGACTTTATTGGCATCAAAAATGGGATAATCCGGATTTTTCCAATTGCTGACAAGATTAGCAGAACTGCATCCAACAAGGAGCATAACGATGGATAAAAGTGCTAAGGGTTTCATGATGTTTATTTTGGACTAATTTAGAAGTCTTTTCTGTTTTTGTGATTTTATTACTTTAGAAATAAGGGCGAACAAGCGTTTTTTAATGTCCCTATATGTATCCAAATATAGTTTGATATCGAAAGTAAGATCATTGTGTGTCTCGATATAGGCTTTCTCCATTTTAAACTGATCGACATCATCCAACATTATTTTTAGAAGCTTTTCATGGGCCAGAACCTGACCAATGATTTCCATCACACGTTTCTCACATTGCGAAAGTTCAATGATTAATTTCTTACTGTTGGCAAAAACCTTTTTGTCGGTTAGTTCAATGGTATGGGTTTTGATCAAATTGTTTAGAAACTTTTGCTCATCCAGACAAAACAAAAGCTCCGATAACCAATTTAAGGACTCTTGGTGCATTTCTTCTGGACTCAGCCATTCAATGTACTTATATGATTTTCTGGTTTCTTTCATTTCGCACTAAGGTAAATGGATCAATATCCTGCAAAAATGACAATGGTCAGTTTTGGCCTACATGAGTTTGGGCTTGGCTACTGCTTTCCTAAAATATTACCTGAATAATTTCAGGTTTTTGCTTTCCTATTTTTAAAGCTCCAGGGGTAGACTCTATTGATGCTCCATTTACTGGCAAAAACAAATCCGAAACACTACTTTTACAAAGCCTGGAAAGTCATTTGTATACCTAAAAGGGCAATACATTCACTTATCTATTGATACGTCTCGAAGAATACATAGATCACACCTTATTGAAACCAACGGCTACCGAGTTGGATATTATGAAAATATGCAAGGAGGCCATTGAGCATAAATTCAAGGCAGTATGTGTTCAAGGTTGTCATGTCCCGTTGGCTAAACAAGCATTGAGGGGCACACCTGTACAACTCGCTACGGTTGTCGGGTTTCCTTTGGGAGGTATGTCGTTGCAAGCCAAAGTGCAGGAAGCTAAGGATTATGTGGACAAAGGGGCCGACGAAATAGATATGGTCATCAACATAGGTTGGTTAAAATCGGGTCTATATGAACAAGTGCAGGATGAAATCTTTCAAATTAAGCAGGTTGTAGGGAAAAATATCCTCAAAGTGATATTGGAAACCTGTTATTTGACCGCGGAAGAAAAAAAGAAAGCGTGCAATTTGGCGGTTGCTGCCGGAGCGGATTACATAAAGACCTCAACAGGCTTTGGAACTGGGGGCGCTACTTTTGAAGATGTGCTACTTATCAAGGATACAATTGGCGAAAAAGCGAAGATCAAAGCTTCCGGAGGAATAAAAAATCGAGAAGAAGCCTTAAAGTATATTGAAATGGGAGTGTCTAGAATAGGTACTTCTTCAGGAATACAATTGATTAAAACAACTTAAGACTGCTTATGGCCGTCCATATAGAAGCGAAAAAGGGTGAAATTGCTGAATCTGTACTGGTGCCAGGTGATCCCTTACGCGCCAAGTGGATTGCTGAAACTTTTTTGGAGGAAGCATTTTGTTACAACCAAGTTCGGGGTATGTACGGATACACTGGCTATTATAAAGGCAAAAAGGTTTCTGTTCAAGGAGGGGGTATGGGCATTCCCTCGTCGATGATCTACTATCATGAACTTATCAACGAGTACAGCGTAAAACAAATCATACGAGTGGGTTCTGCCGGATCCTATCAGAAGGAAGTTCGTTTAAAGGACATCGTTATTGCAATGGCGGCTTCGACCACATCGGGGATCAATAATAACCGGTTTGTCAATTCAGATTATGCTCCTACGGCGAGTTTCACGCTCTTTAGTAAAGCAGTTGATTTTGCAAGGGAAAACAATGTCCCTTTCAAAGCAGGCAATGTTCTTTCTTCAGATGAGTTTTATGAAGACGACCCCAACGGGTATGAACTGTGGGCACAATACGGCGTTCTTTGTGTTGAAATGGAAACTGCCGGACTTTACACATTGGCGGCAAAGTTTGGTGTTGATGCTTTGACCCTACTTACCATTTCAGATTCATTGGTCACGGGCGAACGTCTCAGCCATAAAGAGAAGGAAACTTCCTTTGATGAGATGGTCCAAATTGCTTTAGGGATAATTTAACAACGATTTGATTCCCAGAAAACCTTTAAATGACAACAGTCATTTCAATCAAAGCATAAACTTCACACCTTTGGTTTTGGTAATAGATTAATGGATATGCTACGTATAGCATAGCTAAATCCAAGAAATCTTAAAACTAAAATCCAATGAAAACAAAATACATCGTACTATTGCTCATCGCAATTTTTTGGAATTGTAAACAAAAAGCGGAGAAAGCAACGGAACCAACCGTGGAAGAGGTTGAAGAAATTCAACAAATCCCTTCAGAGAT
>NZ_JANQIH010000285.1 GCF_028282265.1 Allomuricauda sp. | reverse complement strand
TGCTGGCTACCGTAATCAACGGATTGGCATTGCAAAGTGCTCTCGAACAAAAAGGTATAGAGACACGTTTGCAATCTGCTATAAAAATCAATGAAGTGGCCGAACCCTTTATCCGAAGAAGAGCCATGCGACATTTGGAAAAAGGCCGTGTTGTGATTTTTGGGGGCGGTACAGGAAACCCCTATTTCACAACAGACTCCGCAGCGGTTCTGCGCGCCATTGAAATAAAGGCCGATGTTATTTTGAAGGGAACGCGCGTAGATGGCATTTATACCTCGGACCCAGAAAAAGATAAAAGTGCGACCAAATTCGACAATATTTCCTTTAATGAAGTACTCTCAAAAGGCTTAAAAGTAATGGATACCACGGCCTTTACTTTGAGTCAGGAAAATGAGCTGCCGATTGTAGTGTTTGACATGAACACTAGAGGAAATTTAATGAGATTGGTGAACGGCGAGAAAATTGGAACCGTGGTAAATGTATAAATTGGCAAACAATTTGATACAAGACCTTAAAACCTAAGAAAATGAACGAAGAAGTAGACTTTATACTGGATACGACAAAAGAAAGTATGGACGGAAGCATTTCCCACCTTGAAAAAGCCTTGGTCAAAATTAGGGCCGGTAAAGCAAGTCCGGTGATGCTTTCAACGGTAATGGTTGAGTACTACGGCTCTCCTACTCCTCTTTCCCAAGTTTCAAACATTAACACACCCGACGCAAGGACTATATCCGTTCAACCTTGGGAAAAAAGTATACTTCAAGATATTGAAACTGCAATTATGAACGCCAATCTTGGTTTCAACCCAATGAATAATGGCGAAATGGTAATCATTAATGTCCCTCCCTTGACCGAAGAACGAAGAATTCAATTGGTTAAGCAAGCCAAAGGGGAAGCTGAGGATGCCAAAGTAAGTATTCGTAACGCAAGACAAGAAGCCAATAAGGACATAAAAAAGTTGGATGTGTCAGAAGACGTAAAAAGTAATGCCGAGGTTGATGTGCAAGAATTGACCGACTCGTACAGCAAAAAAGTCGACGACATTCTGGCCGTCAAGGAGACCGAAATCATGAAGGTCTAACCCCACCCTAAATGTTGAATATATTCCCTAGGAGCGCAGCCTATCATTTTCTACCTTTGCGCCCAATGTTCGCTATATGGTAGCAAAGTTTTCGCGTGATTTTTGGCCAACGGTTGCCCGCATTATTCTTAGAAACAGAATCCTCATTTTGTTTTTGGTTGCGGCTGCCACAGTTTTTTTGGCCTTACAGTGGAAAAACATTCAGTTGTCGAACACAGAAGTCAACATTTTACCCGATGACCATCCGGCGAGTGTTCAATACAATACGTTCACCAGTATTTTTGGTGAGGAAGGTAACGCCATTGTCTTTGCCATAAGGGACTCTTCCCTTTTTCATCCCGACAATTTTAACAGATGGAACAAGTTCAGCAAACAACTTGAAGCTTACCCCGAGATTGATTTTGTGGTCTCAACGGATAACTTAAAGGTTCTGGTCAAGGATAATGAGAAGCAAGAATTCGTTATAAACGATTTCATCCAGACGCCTCCAGAAACCAGAAACCAAGTTACAGAGCTCAAAAATCATCTTTTAAGTGAGCTCCCTTTTTATGATGGTCTCATTTACAATCCCAAAAGTGAGACCATACAGACCATAGCATATCTTGATAAAGATATCATGAATACTGCCGTTCGTAATGAGTTCATCTTGAACGATCTTCAGGATTTGGTGGAAAACTTTGAGGAAGAAACACAGCTGGACGTCCGCGTTTCCGGAATGCCTTACATCCGTACCTGGAATACGAAGTCCATTGTTGACGAAATTGGCATTTTCATAGTGGCCGCGTTGATGGTGACATCATTGATTTTCTTTTTCTTCTTTAGAAGTTTCAGGGCTACTTTCATATCGATGTGCGTGGTCGTTATTGGGGTCATGTGGGCTTTTGGCATTCTGGGCCTTCTTCGCTACGAAATCACCATTCTTACTGCACTTATTCCACCTTTGATCATCGTTATCGGAATTCCGAACTGTATCTTTTTAATCAACAAGTACCAACAAGAAGTAAAGAAGCACGGTAATCAGGCACTTTCACTTCAAAGGGTCATTTCAAAAATTGGCAATGCCACTTTGATGACCAATATTACCACTGCGTCAGGATTTGCCACATTTATCATATTGGACAGTGACTTGCTCAAGGAGTTCGGTATTGTGGCATCAATCAATATTGTCGGCATATTCATTTTATCACTTCTTATTATCCCCATTATTTATAGTTTCATGGCGCTTCCGAAGACCAAGCATTTGAAACATTTGAATAAAAAATGGATTGATCTTTTTGTCAGCTGGATGGAGCGTATGGTTCGCCACTACCGTATTGGGGTTTACGTTACGACACTTATCGTTCTTATTTTGAGTATCATTGGAATCTATCAAATTAAAATTACGGGTAGCCGTATTGAGGATTTGCCAAAGAACACACACTATTTTAAGGACATCCGCTTTTTTGAAGAGGAGTTCGATGGTATCATGCCTATGGAAATTGTTGTGGATACCAAAAGAAAAAATGGTGCGGTACGCCCCCCTACCCTTAGAAGAATGGACCAACTGGGTGGGGTTATCGAAGAAACACCTGAGCTATCAAGACCCATTTCGATGGTGGATTTGATCAAATATTCCAAACAGGCTTTTTACAATGGAATTCCCAAGTACTACCAGCTGCCCACTTCCCAAGAGAATACCTTTATCATGGATATGGTCAGGAAGTCTTCCGCGGAAGGTGACCTGCTCGAAAGCTTTATAGATAGCACAGGCCAAACCGCACGATTGACCACTTATCTCCGCGATGTGAAAATAGAACGTATGGAGGAGATTGAAGAAGACATTCAAAAGGCCATCACTAAATTTTTTCCCGCAGAGCGCTATGAAGTATTCATGACTGGCAAGGCCCTGCTTTTTTTGAAAGGGACCAGATACTTGGTTAAAAACTTAATGATTTCACTGGCTTTGGCCATTGGGCTCATCTCGCTTTTTATGGCCTATTTGTTTCGTTCATTTCGAATGATCATCATTTCACTGATTCCCAATCTGCTCCCTTTGGTGATTACCGCAGGATTAATGGGTTATCTCGGAATCCCAATTAAACCATCCACTATTTTGGTGTTTAGCATTGCATTTGGTATCTCGGTCGACGATACTATCCATTTTTTGGCCAAGTATCGACAAGAGCTCTCAACCCATAAATGGCAAATCAAAAGATCGGTCTATGCCGCACTGCGAGAAACTGGGGTGAGCATGTTTTATACATCCATTGTACTCTTCTTTGGATTTTCGGTCTTTATCATCTCGAGTTTTGGGGGAACCCAGGCTTTAGGAGGATTGGTCTCTGCCACCTTGCTTTTCGCTATGCTGGCCAATTTGATTTTATTACCATCCCTTTTGCTGTCCCTTGAAAGAAGTATTGCCAACAAACAGGTTCTGAAAAAGCCACAAATTGATATTCTTCCAAAGGAAGAGGTCAATGTAAAGGACAAATAAAGTATTTCATTACTTGAAATCCGCCCTTTGATGACGGTCTTTTTTACCCAAAAAACTATCTTTACCGCTTAAATTTTAGCAACGCTTACAATGAGATCAATTGCGATAAAGGAACTGTTGGCAAAACAGCCTTTAGGAGATACCGTAGAAGTCAATGGATGGGTAAAAACCTTTAGAAGTAACCGATTTATTGCATTGAATGATGGTTCTACCATTCAGAACATACAATGTGTAGTTGATTTTGAAAAGTTTGATGAATCTATCCTAAAGAAAATCACAACGGGAGCCGCTTTAAAAATAAAAGGCCAATTGGTTGAAAGTCAAGGCAAAGGGCAAAGCGTTGAGATTCAAACTGAAGATATTTTTGTTCATGGTACCGCAGATCCTGATACTTATCCAATTCAGCCGAAAAAGCATTCTTTGGAATTTCTTCGGGAAAAGGCCCATTTACGTGTTCGAACAAACACCTTTTCGGCAATAATGCGCGTCCGTTCCGTACTTTCCTTTGCGGTTCATAGCTATTTTCAGCAAAATGGGTTTTATTACATGCATCCGCCGATAATCACAGGTTCCGACGCTGAAGGGGCCGGTGAAATGTTTAGGGTGACGACTCTTGACTCTAAAAATCCCCCAATGAACGAGGACGGAGAGGTAGACTTTGGAGAGGATTTCTTCGGAAAGGAAGCCAATCTGACCGTTTCGGGTCAGCTCGAGGCAGAAACCTACGCCATGGGATTGGGTAAGGTTTATACTTTTGGGCCTACTTTCAGGGCCGAAAACTCCAACACTTCTCGACATTTGGCCGAATTCTGGATGATAGAGCCCGAGATGGCTTTCTACGATCTTGATGCCAACATGGATCTAGCTGAGGATTTTATTAAGTTCACCATTAGATATGTTCTGGACCATTGTCAAGAAGACCTGGTCTTTTTGGAGAAACGTCTTCTGGATGAAGAGAAATCCAAGCCACAACATGAGCGAAGTGAAATGACTCTCATCGAAAAACTGAAGTTTGTCGTGGACAATAACTTCAAAAGGGTGACTTACACAGAGGCCATTGATATTCTCAGAAACAGCAAACCCAACAAAAAGAAAAAATTCCAGTTCCTAATTAATGAATGGGGAGCTGACCTACAGAGTGAGCACGAACGATTCTTGGTTGAAAAGCATTTCAAGTGCCCTGTGATACTTTTTGATTATCCAGCGGACATCAAGGCATTTTACATGAGACTCAATGAAGATGGAAAAACGGTAAGGGCCATGGATGTGTTGTTTCCGGGTATTGGAGAAATTGCTGGAGGTTCACAGAGAGAGGAACGTTTGGAGGTATTGCAGCAAAAAATCAAAGCCCTGGATATCGAAGAGGAAGAGCTTTGGTGGTACCTTGATCTTAGAAGGTTTGGTACGGCTGTACACAGCGGATTTGGTCTCGGTTTTGAGAGGTTGGTGCAATTTGCCACAGGTATGGGCAACATAAGGGATGTTATACCCTATCCTAGAACGCCCCAGAATGCAGAATTTTAATTTGAATGCTTAAATTTATGGGTTAGGAAGACCCTTACGCTATGTTAAAGCAACATCTTCAGTTTAAGCTTTCCCAAAAACTGTCTCCCCAACAAATTCAGTTGATGAAGCTGATTCAATTGCCTACGCAGGCATTTGAACAAAGGCTGAAACAAGAATTGGAGGAAAACCCGGCATTGGAGAGCGGTAAGGCGGAGAGTGAAAACATGGATGATGTCTATGATACTTATGAGGAGTCGTCCGAAAGTGAGACCATTACCGCGGAAGATATCAATATTGATGATTATCTAAGTGATGATGAAGTGCCTGACTATCGCACGCAGACCAGCAATTATAGTCCTGATGACGATGAAAAAAGCATTCCCTATGCTTCTGGAATATCATTCAATCAATATCTGATCAACCAACTCAATACGGTTTATTTGGATGATGAAGAATGGTCGATAGCAGAATTCCTTGTCGGTAGCGTAGATGAAAGTGGGTATATACGCCGACCCATTACTGATATTATGGACGATCTTGCCTTCACGCAAAACGTTTATGTAGAGGAAGAAAAAATTGAGGCGGTTTTAAAAACCGTCCAAAGTTTGGATCCTCCAGGTGTTGGAGCACGATCTTTAGATGAGTGTTTGATTATTCAATTAAAGCGAAAAGAAAAGACCCCTCCGGTAGAATTGGCCATCGCACTTCTTGAAAAATCGTTCGAACAGTTCACCAAAAAACATTACGCCAAGCTAATTCAGAAGCATCAGATTACCGAGGTGGAATTGAAGGATGCCATAGGAGAAATTGAAAAACTGAACCCCAAACCAGGGGGTTCCTATGCCGGAAGCACAAGAATCATAGAACATATAGTACCTGATTTTTCCATTAGAATCGTGGATGGGGAGCTGGAACTGACCCTTAATGGAAGAAATGCCCCAGAGCTACATGTATCTAGAGAGTATAGCAATATGCTAGAAGGATATAAGAATGCAAAGGAAAAATCCAAATCGCAAAAGGATACAGTGCTTTTTATCAAGCAAAAACTTGATGCGGCCAAATGGTTTATAGATGCCATTAAGCAAAGACAGCAAACTCTTTTTGTAACCATGAACACCATCATGCATTACCAAAGAGAGTATTTTTTAACAGGGGACGAGCGTAAGCTGCGCCCCATGATTTTGAAGGATATTGCCGATCAAATCGGAATGGATGTCTCAACGGTTTCGCGCGTTGCCAATAGCAAATATGTGGACACCCCCTATGGCACGAAGCTTATTAAGGATTTTTTCTCAGAGGCTATGAAGAATGTCCAAGGAGAGGATGTTTCCACTAGGGAAATCAAAAAGATTTTGGAAACGGTCATTGGAGAAGAAGAAAAGAAAAAACCGCTGACCGATGATAAATTGGCCAAGATTCTTAAGGAACGTGGCTATCCCATTGCAAGAAGAACCGTAGCCAAGTACCGGGAACAACTAGGAATTCCCGTAGCTAGGCTACGAAAACAAATCTGATGCGGCAATTTTTAAAGGCCATTTCCTATATCTTCCATCCTTTGTTTGTACCTATTGGTGGAACGGTGATGTATTTTTTGGTCACCCCCAGATACAGTTCCCTTGAAGTTCAAAGCGGCAACATTTTACCCATCTTTATTCTAACCGTAATTATTCCCATTATTTTCTTTTTGATTTTGAAGAATTTGGGGGTCATCAATTCTATTTTCCTGCCTACCCTTAGGGAGCGGAAATACCCGCTTTACATTAATGTCATTCTACTTTTGATGATTCTCTACAAGGTCATTCCCAATAATTACGTACCAGAACTTTTCTACTTTTTTTTGGGGTTGTTGACCGCCACTGGAGCTACATTGATTCTTTTGTTTCTCAATTTTAAGACCAGCATCCACCTGTTGGGCATGGGAAGCATCTTAATGTTCATGATAGCCCTAAGCATTCATTTTGAAGTAAACATTACTCTTGCCATAAGCGTATTTACTTTATTGACAGGTCTTGTTGCCACGGCGCGTCTGTATTTTCATGCTCATAGCAAAACAGAGCTATTGATTGGCTTTTTGTTGGGTGTACTCTCGCAAATGTTGATTTTGAGGTACTGGTTATAAAATATAGAAAATTAAACCTATCCGGAGTACGTTTACCTCAATAGCTTCATTGGTATCCAATACTGCAGTATCATTTAGAATCTGATTTAGCCCATAATAAGCGTGAACATTCCACGTATTGTAGCCAAAACTCAGCGTTAGTCCATATTGAAAATCTTCAATATCATCATTGTCAAAACTTAAGTCCCCCATATCGAAAACGGTTTTTGACCGCCCTGAAAAGACGTATCCCAATCGAATCCCAGCGTAAATTCTCCAAAACTTATAATCAACTGGTGTGGAGGTTCTCCATCGAATTTCAAAGGGCACCTCAACGGTATGGGTCTCCAATTTATTTCGTTGAAATTCTTCTGAATCAAGAATACGATAAAGAATCGCCCCAGTATCGTTTTCAGCACCAATATTACTGTAATACGAATTCGCTGCATAACCTAAGCCCAAGCCTAAGCCGAAATTCCGTGACTTGTTCAGCGGAATATCCTTTATGAAACCCGCCTGAAGACTATACGAGAGACTACTTTGAACCACATTTTCGGGTCTGTTTCCCAAAAAATTGATACCTATCCCAATATAAAACTGGTCCTCAAGATAGTTTTCCAACGCGGCAGAAGAAGTCTGTTGTGAAAAAATTGAGTGACCTAAGCAACAAAAAAAAAGGACCAACCAAAGCTTTTTCATGTACGGGTATCAAAAAGAAAATCCAAATTAAGCATTTGGATTGTCTTCATCTAATTGTGGAATTGTAAATCAATGGTTTTCTACGATTTTTTCATTAACCGTATAACTCACCTTCAATAGGTTGATTTTACGTAGTTCTTCTTTGATATCGGAAACTATTCCAACTTGAACGTCTTGGTCAATTTTAAGGGATACGGTTACCAAGTTTCTGATTTCTTCAGGTTTTTTAAATAATTCTGATAACACATAATCACCTATTTCAGAAACTCCAATAATTCTTGTGTTTAATTGAATTCTCGGTTCAGTCCCCAGTACTGAGGCTAATTCATAGGTAGGTTTACCAATATACATTTCGATAATTTGGTCCTTATTCTCTAGTTTCTGCAACTCTGTGGCACTCGGGAGTTTGTTCTCCACAAGCAATTCATAGTCTTTAATACTGGTAACAGTCATAAAGAAAAACAGAAGCATAAAAACAATGTCAGGAAGCGAAGCGGTAGAGATACCAGGTACATTATTTCCTTTTTTTCTTGATTTAATCATGTTTTTGTCTTTAAGATTTGAATGTGGTTTCAGCTTCTGATATCCTCAATGGGTACAGTTGTCGGATGCGATTTATTCTTTCTTCTAAAATGAGTTTTTCCTCTAAAGAAACCTTAGCGCTTGAATAGGTTTTCACCATTTTTAAGTATTCTACTCCATACAGTCTTAATGACTCTCGATTTCTAAGTTCGTTGTAAGCTGCAGTAAGTTCATTTTGTACCTGAATATAATTACCATATGATGCCTCACGATCACTACTGAAGGTAATTATAGCCTCTTTAGGGCTATCGGAAGATGTGGCTAGTCTAAGACCTTCACAATAAGAACAGTCAGTGAGGACTCCTCCATTGTCTAAAAAACTAATAGTTGCTGCTTTTAAATCTGTAATGTTTAAAATAGCCTCTTCTACTAAAAGCTGATTTCTTTTGTTGAGATTTACACGAAATACATTTCGCTCATTGATCTCAACAATTGGGGTCTCTTGCTCTTTCGATGGAAGTTTGCGCAAAAGTCCCATATCAGTTTCAATTGCTGTTGTAACCAAAAAGAAAATCAGCAATAAAAAAGCGATATCTGCCATGGAACCAGCATTTACCTCTGGAATTTCTCGATTTCTACTCATAAAAAAAGGGTTTTTGTGGATAAATGATTTACATGTGGGATTCTTTATCATCAATCCACAACAACCATTCCAAAAACCTAGTTTTCAGAGATGTAGAATATGCATAAAAAAAGCACCTCGTGAATATCTCACGAGGTGCTTTTACTAAATCTAAGCTATTGCTTACTGCAGATTTCTGAAGGCGTCGCCCTCATAGGTCGTATAGTTGACCTTTAGGGCATTTACTTTACGTAATTGTTGCTTAATATCGGTTATCAGACCCATATTGGCATTTTTATCCACCTTCATAGCAGTGGTCAATACATTTTGAAGTTCCTGTGGTTTTTTGGCACGTTCGGCCAAAATAAAGGAACCTACCTCATCAACGCTCGCAAACTTATCATTCAATTGAATCTTAGGCTCAGTACCAAATACTTTTTGATACTCTTGGGTAGGCTTTCCTACATAGATATAGATTACCCTGTCCTTTTTCTCCAATTTCTTGATTTCGGATGCATTAGGAAGCGTGTTTTCCACTAACAAAGAACTATCCTTCATAGTTGTTACCGTCATAAAAAAGAACAATAACATGAAAACAATATCAGGAAGTGATGCCGTGGAAACCGCAGGCAGATCACCGTCTTTCTTTTTTGCAAATTTTCCCATAGGTAAATTTTTAATTACTAGTTGTCTCTGCCTCTGACAGTTTTTGAGGGAACATATCTTGAATACGCTTCACTTTATCTTTCAGGTCATCCCTAATACTGGAAGGGGTCTCAGGGTTTAGATATTCCGCTTCCATCTTTGTAAAGTCACGACCATATAATCGTTGCGCCTCGCGATTTCTTAAATCATTGTAGGCACCTACCAATTCATTTTGAACCGTAATATATGTGCTATACTTTGTTTCCCTGTCGTTTTTCAAAGAGATAATTGCCTTATCAGGATTGTCTGATGATTCGGCATTTTTTCTTCCCTGACAATAATTGCAGGAACCATCAGCACCGTTTTCCAAGAAAGCCATAGCGGCTTTACGAAGATCCTTTAGTTGCATTAACTCATCCTCAACCAGCAGTTGACCATTTTTATTGATGTTAACAGTAAATATGTTCTTCTGCTTAATGATTACATTATCCTCTGGAGGCTCAATAGGTGGTAACATTCTGTCCAATCCCGCATCTGTCTCAATGGTGGTGGTCACCAAGAAAAAGATTAGGAGCAAGAACGCAATGTCAGCCATAGAACCTGCATTTACTTCTGGCGCACCCTTTCTTCTAGGCATAACTTTGGTGTTTTACTTAACGAATAACTTCTTCAATCCTGGAAAAACCATTAGTACAACTGCGACAGCCGAAAGAATGAAAAAGACATTCAATCCCATTCCAACATTTTTCACAGTTCCTTCAGTAGTCTCAACCCCTCTTTGCGCCATTGTTTCAACCACGGTGGCATTATCTGAGGATAAGCCGTAAGAAATGGCGACAACAATAGCAAGTCCTCCAATTCCAAACAATGCCTTTTTCAAACTTCCAGGAGTGGAGAATAACTTTCCAAATCCGAAAACTATGGCAGAAATTGCAGCAATTGCCAATAGTAAGTACATGATAATGAACATAAAGTTCATCGCACCACTATTAATCGCATCGGGGTCATCGCCTGATGGTAAAGAGAACCACAATACCGCGGCAATCAATCCAATGGCAATAAGCGCTATTTTAACTATTTTATTCATAATTCTCGATAGTTTTTTATTTCGTAATTATTTTTTGTGAGCCGCCAACATATCAATCAATGATATGGAGGAGTCTTCCATGTCGTTTACGATACTATCGATTTTAGCAATAATATAGTTATAGAAAATCTGAAGAATAATCGCTGTAATAAGACCAAATACCGTGGTCAATAACGCAACCTGAATATCACCTGCGATAAGGGAAGCACTCAAGTTACCTACTGCAGCAATTTTCTGGAAGGCAGCAATCATACCAATTACCGTTCCCATGAAACCAAGCATGGGAGCAATGGCGATAAACAAGGATAGCCAAGAAACATTTTTCTCCAACTGTCCCATTTGCACACCTCCATAAGCTACAACAGCTTTTTCTGCAGATTCCAATCCTTCTCCAGCTCTATCCAATCCTTGATAAAAAATTGAAGCAACGGGACCTTTAGTGTTTCTGCAAACTTCTTTTGCCGCTTCAACTCCACCGGATGCCAAAGCATCTTCTACTTGTTGCTTCAACTTAGTGGAATTGGTACTTGCCAAATTCAAATAAATAATTCTTTCAATGGCTACGGCCAATCCCAAAATCAAACAAAGAAGTACAATTCCCATAAAGGCTGGACCACCCTGAATGAACTGTTCCTTTAGTATCTGCGTGAAACCTTTACCGGCTTCAGCCGCCTCTTCTTGAAACATCGCTGCAGATGCAGTTGTAGTTCCTAAAACAAACATTCCGGCAGTAGCCAGAGTCAAGGATATTTTTTTCATTTCTTTCAAACTTAAATTTAGTTAGTTAATAATGTTAAAGATATAAAAATTTTGCAATTGAAAAACTTAAATGCCTCGCAGAGAGGAAGGGATTCGAACCCTCGATACACTTTTGGTGTATACACACTTTCCAGGCGTGCGCCTTCGACCACTCGGCCACCTCTCTCTCAAAAATTATTGAGCTGACCAATAAACAAAAAAATAATTATTTAAGGAAATTTGAGCCGTTAATTTTGGCTGATCTCACCCCTCAGGGGAGTTTCAAAAAGTTGGCCAAAATCTTCCTTGGACAAATTTTGCCCCAATAAGTGCATGGCTTTGGCAACAGCCGCTTCCGTTGTAATATCCCCACCATTAATGACACCCATAGACAACAATTTTGCGCTGGTCCTATATTTACCCATTACAACACTTCCTCC
>NZ_JANQIH010000281.1 GCF_028282265.1 Allomuricauda sp. | reverse complement strand
TTTTCTGTTGTAATTAAAATACGCCGCGTTGATGTTTTCGGTGTACCGAAATTGATTGCTCTGGGTTTCGTCCAATATGTTTTGCCCATTGATTTCATTGAAAAAGTTAAAAGTATTGTCTGTATCCACATAGGAAAGTTTAAAGCCCACTCCCAACTTTCCTTTTAGGAAGTTTTGTTCGTAATCCACTTTTGCTGTAGCAATCTCAATATCGATAGGTGTTTCCTGGAAGGTAATCGTTTCCCGAAAGACCACTGACTCCGAAGGGTCAAAAAAGGTATTCGGCTGAAACGCATTTCGGTCACTATTGTACCCTCCATAATCTAGGTCAATATTAAGGCTATGACCTAAGGTGTCTGCATACTTATAGTTGATGTTTGCGTTAATGTTATAGGATGTATTGTCCACTTGATTTAATGCCACTAGTACACTATCCAGCTCCGCGATTCCGGCTGGACGTATGGGTGTACGCGTGTTGTTCGTGTTAAACCCATTGTTGAAATTTCCATTAACAATGCCGCCAATGGTATGCTTGGAATCTAAATAATAATCGTAACCTAACTTGATATTATTACTATTTCTATCATAGATACTTGTGGTACGAGCATCAAATTGGGTATTGGATTGGGTTCTTAACAGATTTAAAAAACCCGTAGTCTTTCCAAATCGGTTGCTATATGTTCCATAAAGATTTCCCTTTTTCCCTCTGTTGTTGAAATTGATGCTGGAGTTGTATCGCACAAAATCCCCGCTAGTGGCCCCTGTATTATAGGTTCCGTTAGTGCCAAGACTTTTATCTTTTTTAAGTTTTATGTTGATGATGCCTGCATTTCCAGCTGCGTCGTATTTTGATGAGGGTTGGGTAATAATTTCAACAGCTTCAATGTCAGTTGCCTGAAGACTTTCCAAGAAATTTGTCAAATCCTCACCTTGTAAAATAGAAAGTTTCCCATCGATAAAAATTTGTACACCTGTCTTACCCTCAACGATAAAGCCACCATTATTATCAACAATAACTCCTGGTGCTTTTCGAAGCAATTCAAAAGCGCTAGTGCCAGTGGCATTTATGGTATTTTGCACATTGAAAACGGTCTTATCGGCCATGACCTGAACCATGGGTTTTTCAGCTACAACGGTAACTTCTTCCAGATTTTGGGCTGCGTCTGTCAAGGTAATAGTCCTTAATTCAAGATTTGCACCTGTGTAATTGATTCGCTTTTTATAATCTGCAAAACCAAGAGCTCTTATTTGTAGAACATATTCGCTGGGTTCCATACCTTTAAGTACAAAGTCTCCCAGTTCGGTACTGACCGTAGCCTTTACCAAACTTGAATCGAGCGGAGAATTTAAGGTAATGGCGGCGTAAGGCACAGCCTCCCCGGTAGCAGTTTGAAGTTTTCCGGTAATATTCTGACCCGAAGCGAAAGAGGTTATCAACATGGCTAGGAATACGAACAAAGTTTTCATGATGGTTACTTTTAAAATTGAATACCCAAATTTTTGACTTTGGTTACATCTTTAAAAACACCATTCGATGAGTTGGCCCATAGCCTGACCAATGGACCGGTCAATTCATCGATAAATAGGTCAATTCAACTTTATGTATTTTTAGCATGAAGGGCTTTTGAATAACTTTCCCTAAATCCTATTTCATATGGACAAGAAAATCATTTGGGGCATCAGTGTTAGGGAACTTTTGATGGTTCTTGCTTTTTATATTGTTTCCGCCTTTTTTTATCACCTTACAGTTTGGTTAAGTGTTGCTGATGTTAGAAAAGAATCAAGCTCCTTATTTAGTCTTTATGCTTTCATTGATGGCGGAGCTTTGCAGTACCTTATTTTCCTCCTTTTTACTATTCCTATTTGGTGGTTTCTATTCGTATACTTAAAAAATTCAAAGCTTTGGGAACGATTGGTTCTACATATTGTTTTTCTACCCCTTTTCATTTTTGGTGCTCAGAAAATCTACTATTTAATCAGTGAGGCAGTGGGATGGTTCCATTTAAATGGTTCTAGCTCCGTATGGGATTTATACATCCCTGGACTGTTCTATTTGATTCAATTTGGCATTTTTCATGCGTATGAGCATTATCGTGAAAATCAGAAAAAACTTAAGCTAGAAGGCGAATTAAAGCAAGCTGCACTCAAAAGCGAGTTAGCTGCTATAAAAGCTCAGCTCAACCCCCATTTTCTATACAATGTTTTCAATACCATCAATGCGTCTGTTCCTCCAAAACAGGAGAAGACACGAACATTGATTGCCACCTTGTCCGACTTGTTCCGATACCAGTTAAAAGCCTCAAAGCTGGAACTGGTAACGCTACGGGAAGAGCTGGAGTTCGTTGAGAAGTATCTAGAGCTTGAAAAGGCCCGGTTTGAGGAACGATTGGATATTGAAATCAATGTACCCGAGGAACTTTATTCAGAGAAAATTCCACCCATGTTATTACAACCCATAGTGGAAAACTCGGTGAAACATGGAATCTCAAATACGCTCAAAGGAGGTAAAATATCCATTTCGATTTTCAAGGAAGATGAAAAGCTTAAGTTTGAAATTGCTGACACTGGGATTGGTGTAAAGGACAAGGAAAGTGTTTTCAACAAAGGGGTGGGTTTGACCAACACTCGGCTTAGACTACAAAAGATGTATGAGTCCCATTTGGAAATTTTGGATAACGAGCCCCAAGGTCTTAAAATTCGCTTTGCCCTATGAAAAAGGTTCTTATTGCTGATGATGAAAAGGCAGGCCGTGTACTCATCAAAGAATATCTGGGTGATTACCCTGAGCTTGTACTAATTGGAGAGGTCAATAATGGGGTTGATGCCATCAATGAAATCAATCGGTTTAAACCTGATTTGGTTTTTTTGGATATCCAAATGCCTGGAAAAACAGGGTTTGAGGTATTGAACCATCTTGAGGAAATCCCGAAAATCATTTTTTCGACAGCCTACGACGAGTATGCGCTTAAGGCATTTGAAGTTCATGCCGTGGATTACCTTTTAAAACCTTATACCAAGGAGCGATTTAAACTGGCAATAGAAAAATTGAATTCAAATTCGGGGCAAATCGAAAACTTGGCACAAAGCATCTTTATGGAAGACACCTCGTATCCATCTCGGGTTTTGGTGCACTTCAATAAAAAACTAATTACGATAAAATGTCAGGAGATTGTATGGATTGAAGCCTATGGTGATTACTCCAAAGTACACACTAAAGACCAGGCCTACCTGAGCAATTTTGGCATTACGGACTTGGAACAAAAACTAAATCCACAACTATTTTTGAGGGTACATCGTTCCTCGATAATTAATTTGGATAGGGTCAAAGAGCTTAACAGGTATGGCAAAAGCTACGATGTTACAATGGATAATGATGAAGTGGTTCGGGTGAGCAGAGGCTATATGGACGCCTTGAAAAAAATCATGCTTTGATTATTTATTTCCCCACGCACCATCTTTTCTCACTTACAATCCAACCAATGCTCAAATTAAATACCGGATGTATTGCCCCATTAAACTCCCCCAAATAATAGGCAGCACCAATATCAACAGAAAAGCTTAGTCCAGAATTATAACTTCTTTGAATTCCGGTTACCAATCCTGCAGTGACGAAGGTGCTACGCGGTATGTTATCATCTACAAAATCGTCTCCCGCGAAAAAAACCGAAGCGGAAGGGGCTATATAATTGGCAGAATTCCCATAAATCTGTCGTCCATTTTTGGCCCTCTTATCAAAATTGTAGTAATATCTATTTTGAACGGTTATTGCCGGAAAAAGTCTATAGTTTTCAATGGGCGTTTCCGTAAATGGGTCCAATGAAAATTGATATGCGACGCGTGCATCCAAAGTGGAATTGACCCCCAAGCTCATTTCATATTCAAGTCCTGGATGAAACATGTTGATTTTTATTTGCCGTACTTCGCAGTTTTTCCCAAACTGCGCTGGTACCAATTGGGTACAGAAAAGCCCAAAAAGAAGTATAAAGTTTCGCATAGTAGGTGTATTTGGGCGCTTAGTGATAACAGAAACTTTTTCAAAATAGTATTTTTGCCAAAACTAAACGTATGCAGTTAAGTCGCATTCCCCAAATAAAACATACAACACATGACAATTTCTTCTTGCTCTCTGGTCCTTGTGCCATTGAGGGGGAGGATATGGCCCTAAAAATTGCTGAAAAAATTGTTTCCATCACCGACAAACTCAAAATACCCTATGTTTTCAAGGGAAGTTTTAAAAAGGCCAACCGGAGCCGAATCGATTCGTTTACGGGAATTGGCGATGAGAAAGCGCTGAAGATTCTGAAGAAAGTCTCCGAAACCTTTGAGGTGCCCACTATAACTGATATTCACGAAGTTTCAGATGCTATAAAGGCAGCAGAATATGTGGATGTGCTCCAAATCCCAGCTTTTTTGGTGCGGCAGACCGATTTAGTGGTCGCTGCTGCAGAAACAGGCAAGGTAGTCAACCTAAAAAAAGGACAATTTATGAGTCCAGAGAGTATGCAACATGCGGTGAAAAAGGTTGCTGATTCGGGAAATGATCAAGCGTGGATTACGGATCGGGGTACCATGTTCGGGTATCAAGACATGGTTGTCGACTTTAGGGGGATTCCCACCATGAAGCAGTATGCCCCAGTGGTTTTGGACGTTACCCATTCGCTACAACAACCCAATCAATCTTCTGGAGTAACGGGAGGTCGACCCGCGCTCATTGGAACCATGGCAAGAGCAGGAATAGCGGCTGGTGTAGATGGACTTTTTATGGAAACGCATTTTGATCCGGCCAATGCCAAAAGTGATGGAGCCAATATGTTGGATTTGAGTTTATTGGAAAAGTTATTGACGGATTTGGTGGCAATTAGGACGACTATTAATACGCTTTAGGTATTATCTTTATTTTCCAACGACCAACTACCCTATTTATGAGCACAAAGCCATTCCTATCTTACCTAGTATTCTTTTCTATCGTTTTTTCCTCTTATGCGCAAAATCATGAATTCGGCTCATTGACAGACTGGGAGAAGAATTATGCTCTTTCCGATGAAGATGATAGGTTCAAAGCCGTAGTTCTTTATGAAAGAGGAGATGTATATTTTGATGTAATCGATAACACTATTCGAATGGTAAAGGAGTACCATAAGAAAATTAAGATTCTCGATAGAAAAGGGTTCGATGAAGCTAACATTGCTATTCCATTTTATTTTACTGATGAAAGTTCTGAAAAAGTAAAAAACATTAGGGCCATAACCCACAACGGGAATTCCAAACAAAATGTACTTTGGGATAAAGTATACAAGGTGGACGTTGACAAAAATAATGGTCAAATGCGTTTTACGTTCCCCGATGTCCAAGTTGGAAGCATATTGGAATATCAATACACTTTAGTCTCCCCATATTTTTACAGACTTGAAGGGTGGACATTTCAAGAAGACATTCCAAAGGCCTACAGCGAATTCAATGCTAAAATTCCTCGCAACTATCAATACAACAGATCCCTGGTTGGACCTCTTACCCTTGATATCGATGAAAGCTACATTCAAAATGCATGCTTTGAGTTACCAGAGCCCTGGGAAGCTGCGGATTGTGAGGTGCTCTATTATGTAATGAAAAACATACTACCATTTGAAAATGAGGATTTTATGTTATCCCCAAAAAACTTCATTTCCCGACTGGAGTTTGAGCTTTCGGAGTTTTTTACCCTAGACCGAATCCGTAAAAAGTACACGAAAAGTTGGAAAGATGTCGATAATGACTACAAGAAAGAGGATATAGGTAAGCAGCTTGCAAAAACTGGTTTTTTCAAAAATAATTTACCAAGTGAGCTTTTAAACGAAAAAGACCCTCTTCTAAGAGCCGAAAAAGTATTCAATTTTGTTAAAAATCACTTTATTTGGAACGGAGATTACGGCATTCACAAAGATCTTGATGTAAAAGACGCGTTTGGCAAAGGAACAGGGAATATCGGTGAGATCAATGTTTCTTTGGTCAATTTTTTGGAAGCAGCCGGAATTGATGCCCTACCTGTGCTTTTATCCACCCGAGATTATGGTCTGCCCAAAAAGACCCACCCAGTTATTTATGATTTCAATTATCTGATTGCGAAAATCGAAGTTAATGGTAAAGAGATTTTTTTGGATGCCTCTGAAAGAGTTATGCCCTTTGGCACCTTGCCATTTCGATGTCTCAATTACTATGGCCGCGTAATGGATTTCAAAAAGGGAAGCTATTGGCAAGATATTAAACCTGAAAATAAGAATAATGTCACCTTTCGCGTTCAACTGAAGTTAGATATTGATCAAAATAAAGCTTCTGGAATCTTTGATGAGATTAACATGGGGTACTTTGCAATTGATAAGAGAAAGCTGTTAAGATCCATGAGCAATGAAACTCATTATTTAGAAGATAAGCAGGAAAAACTAGACGATGATATCTACCTTACTTCATATAGACTTTTTGAGGAAAGAAACCATGATAAATTGGTTTCCGAACGTTTTGGCTTTGAAATTGAAGACGTACTGGAAGGTGACGTAATCTATCTGAATCCGTTCTTGACCCAATCATTCGAAAAAAATCCCTTTCAATTAAAAGAAAGAACCTATCCTGTTGATTTTGGATATGCAAGAAGTTATGACTACCAGGCCAATATCGATATCCCCGAAGGCTACTATCTCAAAAGTTTGCCAGAGAAAACCAAGGTTGAACTTGAGAAAAACTTGGGAAGCTTAAAACTTGACTACCAAACAAATGGCAGTAAAATTCTTATCTCACTGAGTGTTAAACTAAATAGTGCTTATGTTCCTCCAGAATCATATGAATCCCTTAAGAAAATGTTTGGAAATATCATCGATTTAGAACGTAACTCTCTGATTGTTTTTGCAAAGAAAACTCCTTAGTAAAGGGCAAATCTTGGGAAAGACCGTAACTATGATTAATGCGGACAGGTCAAATGAACCTATCCCGCGTGGAGCTTGTTCAGTATTGGTCTCTTTTATAAAACCCCTTTTCTTTTAGGGAGTGGGCCTCTTCCAAAACTTCCATTAAAACCGTATCGTTTATTTCTTCCAAGGAAGCATAGCGAAAGGATTTGACCACCTTTCTTTTTTCCGTGACCATCAACTCAATATGCTTGGTCAAATGGGCCGAATTCCAAAAAGCGATGTCCACATATTCTTTTTTTGGAGGAGCATTGAGATAGCAAATTGGATGTTTACTAGCATAAAAACAGGGAATACGCCATTTGTATTTCATACTGACTTCGGGGATAACCGCTTCAATCACAGCCTTTACATGCAATAAAATGCTTCGTTTGGGCTCAGATTGGGAAAGAATGTATTCTTCAGCTGGGTTCATCGACATCAAAAATAAATAGGATATTCCCCACTAAAAAATTTGGATTCCATCAGCCAAAGGTTGAAAGTCTTTGATCAGTGATTCAAAGCAATAAAACATCCAGAAATTGGGCATGAACTTAAAGTGAACACCAACGAGGAATCAAGCCACGGAGAAAAATGGGGAGCCATTGATTTCCCGATCAAAATCAGCCTTGATTTTTTCAGTATAATCTTGAGGGGTTTTGGGGGATATCCAAACCCATTGGTTTTTCATATCCACATCAAAGTGAAAGCAACTGAAGTTACCACAACATTCAGAATCCAACCGATCCATCAAAAAACGGGTGATTTTTGGTCTTAGGCGGTACTCAAGGTCTATACAGGCCTTTTGCTTTTCCGCATTATTTTTTCCGGATATTATCCAGTTGAACTTCACTACTTTGACTCTAAAGGAGGGATAAGATAATAAAAATTAGCAAGTTGCACCAAAAAAGGTCGGGGTCATCGTTTAAAGGCAATTATTCCTTACCATCTACATAATCTTGTAGGTATTTAAAGCCTATGGTGAGCTCTCCATTTTTGGTCATTCTAGCTCTTTCGAGTACCCCTTCAGCATCTCCATTGAAGAATGCCGGAATCACGTATTTTGAAAAAGCTTCTCCAAAGCCGACACTGGCATCGCGCGGCAATTCGGCGGGCAGGTTATCCACTGCCATTACTGCAATAGCTTTTGGGTGTAGAAAATCGGTTTCCTTTTCCAGAGCTGGGTCGTACCCATAAATAGGATCCTCGATGGTGGAAGGACGAATCGTTGAAGCCACCGGACCATCAATATCGCAGCTGATATCAGCCACCACTTTTATTTTGAAGTCAGGATGTTTGGCATCTTCACGCGTATAGAGATAGGGCGCGCCATCTCCAAAAAAATGACCGGCGATATAGAAATCTGTGACCTCTGCGAACCGAAAGAAATTGGAGCGGTATTCCTCTGGGTTGGCAAAAAAGTCGGGTTTACTACCGCGTACCCCATCTTTGCGTTTATTGTATTCGGAAGCATCAATTTGGCAATACACGGGTTCGTCAAAAGATTGGTGTAGATATTCGGATACATTAACCCTTTTCAGCTCCATGGCATCCAACATTTCGCGGGCTCCATTACCCACGCGTCCCCTACCTGTTAAAAGAATTTTGATATTGGGCATTTTGATTTTTTTGAGCTCCCCAATCAAAGCCTGTTGGTCTTTTAGGGTTTCGGCCTTTGGCAATTGAAAACTCCTGTGTTTTAATCCCAAAGCACGGATTCCGTTGTAGGCTCCGACTATGCCGGCGTAGCGGCCAAAGGCCACCAAGCGCTGGCCCTTTGGGTTGGTGATCACTTCGTGATCGTAGAGTTCGATGTTTTTCTTTAGTACGGCACGCAGCAAATCGCAATTGTAGGGCTGCTTTTTAATGGTATGGGAAAAGAAAAAGTACTTTTTGTTCGGAATTAGGGCCTCAATAGGGACCTCTTTAACGCCCAACATTACATC
>NZ_JANQIH010000221.1 GCF_028282265.1 Allomuricauda sp. | reverse complement strand
GTGTACCCTATAAAAAGTCTTGTTTTACGGCCAATCTTTACAGAACTAGACTTTTTTTAATATAATTCTTTGAAAATCAGCACATAAAGATTTTTTAGAATTATGTGATATTTCTGCAATAACTGCCCAGTTCCTTTGTGTAGCAATTAAAAAAACATGAAAATGAGCAACTTAAAATCTTTACTACTGCTTTTGGGAATAGGGGTGGTTTTGGCTTCCTGTAAGGGAGATGCCGATGACGAACCTATTGTCTTGAATGCCGGAACCTTGTCTGGAGGGCCATTTACGTTTACAGTCGATGGAATCCCCGATATGGTCAGCGGTATCAGCTTGGACGCCAGCAATCTTGTTGGAGAAAACCGAACCTATGTTATTACGGATGATTTGAACAACATTCTTGGAATTCCCCCAACCCTTGATGCTGTGGAGGGTGTGGATTTTGATGCGGCAGGAACCGGTTCTTGCTACATTTACCATTTGGTCTATGAGGATAACCTACAAGGATTGGAACCAGGTTCCAATGTGAATGACTTTATAGGAGACTTCGATTTGTCCAATTTTATTATGGTGGTGCGCAATGGTTTGAACGCTGGAGTTCTGTCCGGAGGACCATACAACTTCCTTGTGGATGGAACGCCCGATATGGTGAGCACCATTGCTTTGGATGATTCCATGCTTACCGGTGATGTGCAGACCTATGTAATCACCGATGATGCCAAAAACATTTTGGGAATACCCCCAACTTTGGAGGCTGTTATGGGTGTTGATTTTGATGCCGCGGGTGTTGGCTCTTGCTATATCTTTCATTTGACCTATACCGGAGCATTATCTGGATTGGAAGGTGGACAGAACCTGAACAACCTGTCCGGTAACTTCGCCCTATCCAATTTTGTTGTGGTGAACCGAAACGGATTGAACGCGGGAACACTGTCCGGTGGCCCCTACAACTTCGTTGTTGATGGCATGCCTGATATGGTAAGCACCATCGCCTTGGATGATTCAGAACTAACGGGTGAAGTACAGACCTACGTGATCACCGACGATTCCAAGAACATTTTAGGAATACCTCCGACTTTGGACGCAGTAAAAGGTGTTGATTTTGACGCGGCAGGAGTAGGTTCCTGCTATATCTTTCATTTAACATATTCTGGAGATTTGTCTGGATTAGAAGGTGGACAGAACCTGAACAACCTGTCCGGTAACTTCGCCCTATCCAATTTTGTTGTGGTGAACCGAAATCCATTGAATGCGGGAAGCCTGTTCGGAGGCCCGTACGAATTCGTTGTGGATGGTAACCCCGATATGGTGAGCACTATCGCCTTGGATGATTCGGAACTTACGGGCGCTACACAGACCTATGTGATCACTGATGATTCCAAGAATATTTTGGGAATTCCCCCGACTTTAGAAGCCGTAATGGGGGTGGACTTTGATGCCGCAGGAGTGGGCTCGTGCTACATCTTCCATTTGACCTATTCCGGAGAATTGTCTGGATTGGAAGGTGGACAGAACTTGAACGACCTCTCCGGGAATTTTGCCCTTTCCAACTTTGTGGTGGTGAATCGAAACCCATTACATGCCGGTAAAATTATTGGTGGCCCCTTCACCTTTATGGTAGATGGTACTCCCGATATGGTAAGTGGAATTACCCTGGACGATACTAAATTGAACGGAAGCATACAACGTTGGGTGATTACTGACGACAAGAACAAGATCTTGGGCCTACCGCCAACACTTGAGGCCGTGGAAGGGGTGAATTTTGATGATGCTGGCGAAGGGATTTGCTTGATTTGGCATATCACCTATGAGGAAGGACTTATAGGGTTGGAAGCTGATAGCAACCTGTTATCTGGGCTTCAAGGCTACTATGCCGTTTCCAATTCCATTCGGGTAACACGTATAAAAGAACATTAGGCAAGTATGAAAAGGAAAATTATATGGTTTAATTGTTTGCTGAAATGTGCACCCAAGCTTTGCTTGGGTGTTTTTTTATTCCTCCAAAAGAGCTACGATTCGCAATGGAGCACCACTTCCCCCTTTGATTTTCATAGGTAAAGCAACAATTTCAAACCCCATTTTGGGAAGTTGGTCCAGATTGGTAAGGTTTTCAAAGGCTGGAATATTGTTGGACAAAAGCACCACATGGCTTTTAAAATATTGGGATTGCCCATAATCTATACTTGGCGTATCCAAACCGATGGCATTGATGTTTCGGTTGTTGACCAACCATTCAGCAGCTTCTGGGGATAGACCTGGGAAATGCATCAATTTTATAGCAGCGTTACCCCTTAGGGCGGTACCCATATATTTCACTTTGTCGGGGTAGTACGTTGAAAAACCAGTTTGAAGCAATACAATAGCGCTATCTGGAATTTCAAGTTTTTGTTCCATTTCCCAATCTAAAAAATCTTGGATGCTGACTAAGTAATCAGGGTTGTCCATGGCTTTGTCGGATACATCGACTTTTATGGCAGGGCCGATTAAACGTTCTAAAGGGATTTGATCCACCGTTTGTTTGCCAGCTGCAAAATGTATAGGTGCATCAATATGTGTTCCCCCATGCTCGGCTGTTGCAATATTGTATGCAGAATAGTAGTACCCTTTTTCAGTAAGTCCCTCAAAAACTGTATCCAGCTCAAATTCTTTGGCGGTAACCCAATAGACTGTTTCCCTGGAATAATCATGGGATAAATCCACAATTCTCTTCTCTTTTTGCCCTTCTACTTCTTTCTTTTTAGTATCTGCTTTTTGGGAACACCCTACAAACAGTAAAAAAGCAATACTTAGAATGATGCTGTACGTCTTTGGTGGATTCATATTGAAATACTTATGGATTGGGATAATTCTATGAAGTAAGTTAGTGTTTATTGATGGGATATGGTATAGACCCTGTAATCTCGGTTTTAAAGTTTGTTTTTGGAGCTTTTATTTTTTGTAGATGCGATACTCATCAACTTTTAGTTTCTTGGCCTGTCCCATTTCATAATGGTCCGAAAGCTTCAGATTCAAAGTTTTAATGAGTTTGATACTACTCAAATTCCGTTGGTCTACAGGATATTTGATGAAGTTAACATCAAGATGGGAAATACCCCATTGCAATATATAGTGGACCACTTTTTTACCTATGCCTTTACCTTGAGCTTCTGTTTTGAGCCAAATTCCGAAATGGGGCTGTTTTGTTGGAATATTATGTATACCGCAGCAA
>NZ_JANQIH010000217.1 GCF_028282265.1 Allomuricauda sp. | reverse complement strand
CCTTCAAAGGAAATAAAAATTCTTCCCTGCGAACTGATTGAGAAAAACGGAGATAGACTTAAAGATTGTGTTCTTAAATATATTAAGCTCTGGTCA
Organism: Allomuricauda sp.; assembly: GCF_028282265.1. GTDB lineage: Bacteria > Bacteroidota > Bacteroidia > Flavobacteriales > Flavobacteriaceae > Flagellimonas. The sequence goes on along the minus strand of NZ_JANQIH010000217.1, from coordinate 9,046 downwards.
TTATCGGATGATTTTGCTCACTGGATAAAAAGCGGGGTCATTTTCTGCAATACGTTGGTGGATAGAATTGTCCCAGGTTTTCCCAAGGACCATATTGATACGATTCAACAACAGCTGGGTTATATTGATAATCTTGTGGTCAAAGCTGAGCCTTTTCATTTATGGGTCATTGAAGGCCCTGAAAGGGTTAAAAATAGACTGCGTTTTAAAGATGCAAATTTAAATGTCATATTCACTGAGGATTTGACACCTTTTAGAACCCGAAAAGTCCGTATTTTAAATGGCACTCACACAGCTATGGTGCCCTTCGCCTATTTAAATGGGTTTCAAGAAGTGCGTGAGGTTGTTGAAGACGTAAAGATGAAGGAATTTCTTAACCAAATCATCTTTCAGGAAATCATCCCCACCCTTGATATGCCAAAAAAAGAACTTGAGACCTATGCCAACGAGGTTTTGGAAAGATTTAAAAATCCATTTATTAAACATAGATTATTGGATATTTCTCTGAATTCAGTATCCAAATTCAAGGTCAGAGTACTGCCGAGTATCTTGAGCTACTTAGAACGCTATCAGAAAGTACCTGAAGGTTTAGCAACTGCCTTTGCTTACTTGCTCGTGTTTTACAAAGGGGAGCATGCATTACAAAGCGTTCCCATTAAGGACGATGAAACGGTTGTCTCTTTTTTCAAAGAAGCCTGGGATGTAAAAAAAGTAGAACTTACTATTACCCGAATTTTGTCCAATGAAGCCCTTTGGGGTGTAAACCTAGCTAACGAAGTAGTATTGACCGACTTTTTAAAAGAAAAAGTAATTGCCATTACAAACGTTTAAAACTAGCTTGACAATAATCAGGAATTCTTCAAACCATAAAAAAAAAGGAGGTAACCGAGTGGGTAACTTTGAAAGTTCCTTTTCGGTTGCGATTAGAGTTCTAAAAAAATAAAGCACTGCTTTATTTTTTCTATAAAAGCAAAAAGCCCTGTGAATACAGGGCTTTTCAAGTGGTCGGGGTGGCAGGATTCGAACCTGCGACCTCCTGCTCCCAAAGCAGGCGCGATAACCGGGCTACGCTACACCCCGATAACAGTTTCATGAACTGTATATTTCAAAAAATCAAACCCCAAATTCTAATAAGCCTACTTTTTTTAAGTAGCCCGCTCGGGCGGAGTCTGTACCGAGCGAGGTCGAGGTGCTACACCCCGATGCAATTATTAAAGGAAAAAAGCGGAGAGACTGGGACTCGAACCCAGGCAGCACTTACGCGCTGACAGATTAGCAATCTGCTCCGTTACCACTCCGGCACCTCTCCTAAAAACTTTAATGAACATGCATCTTAAAAATGCGGATGCAAATGTACCTTTTCATAGGCAACATCGCAACTATTTTTTCAATTATTTGTTCAACGCAGTTGTCTAGGGTTTAAAACTTAAAACTTCCAAAAAAAAGACTTGACCGTCCGCAAAAAAAAGAAAAAAATTTAGGGTACCAATGGCCACACCACCTCAGCGGAACCTCTTTTACCTTTAACCGAAATTACTTTGGCATTCAAATAAATGGTTTCAATGCTTTCTGGTTTGGAAAACTGTACGGTCGCCTCTCCATTTTCATTCGTTTTCAAAACTGGATTCCAATATAAGGTAGTCGGCATGCCCGGTACATTTCTTATTTTCCTAGGTGTGGATTTTTTATACTCCACAAAATCGTACGATTCATGGTATCCCCTATAATTAAGCTGGGCTTCTTTTCGGGCTATATAATTTTTATCCGCACCGTTGCGTGTATATATAATAACTGCTCCGCCTGCGGCCCGACTTCCATAAATAGAGGCTTCGGGCCCGGCCAATATTTCTATTCTTTCTATATCGGTATAATTCACCACATTGATAATCTGCACCAAGGAAGTGGGTTTAACCAATGGTAGACCATCAACTACCCAAAGAAGTGGGCCTACACCCGAAGATTGCAGCAAACTTACTTGGGGGTATAAATCTCCCAATCTGTCCACTTGAAAACCGGGTATCCCCAAAAACAATTGTGGAATGGTACGAGGGTTTTCCTCGTCTTGATAAATGACCTTGCTAGGTTTAAGATTGTATAGAGATGGGGTTATTTTTTTGAATTCTTTTTTTTGAACCAGGGTGACCCCGTCAAGGGAGACTAGTTTATCGTCCGCTTCTTTAATAGATCCTAAATCCACAACATTTTTTACGTTTGTAGGGTTTCGAAGTTTTGGTAGATACAGGGAATCTTGGTCATTTTCGTTTTTATCGAATATCAAAGGAGGAATTTCATACTCAAAAGGTATTACTTGTACAAACTTTGTGTTAGGTTCCTCACCTGCTGTTCGAAAAACCATATTGATTTCACCTTCGAACAAAAATCCTTCCAGTTTAAACAATCCTTCAGAGTTGGTCTCTATCTCTTCAACGACAACTTCATCTTTAGACAACATCATGGCTTGAATTGCAGTGTTCGTCAGTAATGATCCGTTTAAGTCATAAGCTTGACCATAAAAATCCAATCCTTTTTGAAATGCATATCGAATTTGGTTGGGCAACGTTTCTGTAGACCCTTTAAAACCATATTCAGAAAATTGTCCGGTAAGCAGAAGCAAATCATTCAAATACCTTTGGTTTCTGAAACTCATCTTGGAAGAAACTAGCCCCTTAGCATGATCGTTTTTGCGTTTAGCATTATTTTCACCTGTAAGTGATATGGACACCTCTGTTTGCACCGGGTTACCATTGCCATCAGTAACCTTGACCTTAAAGGCTGCCCTTTTTTGTTGTAAGGAGATAGGCTCCAACTCTATCTCCAATTCCGTGGCATCTACATAAAAGGGACGTGCCGCCCAAGTTTCTTCAAATTCGTTCTCCAATTGCAAGTGTATAATACCCTTGGGCATTTTACTTTTTGATATTTGGATATCGGCAATTGATTTCCCCTCAAAGTCTACCTCTTTTTCGAAGTAAGTGATTCCGTTGGCCTTGCCTTTGAGATACATAACTTGATCGGTAAGCTCTGGAGACCTCTCGATTTGGACCAGCAAACTTTTCTTTCCCAGGTTGCTCGCTTGAATGGCATATCCAATGTCCTGTATTTTGGGTAAAGGAATCCTCTGGTCGTCATTAAGCCTTACGGTGTACATCTCATTTTTTTGAGGTGCGAACAGAAAGCTACCAATTCCGTTTCCATAGTTCTTTATCAAGGCCACTACTTGATTTTTACTGTTTACAACAGTCAGGTTTGCCGAACTTATCTGGTCAATTTTAACCAAAACCCTATTGGTCATCCCAGAAATAAGTTGCCCTCCCTCAGGAAAAAATGTAATTCTTTGCTCATTTTTATCCTTAGGTTTAACTACATCGTTAGCAGCTCCAATTTGTATTTTCTTTACCTCAAAATGTTCCGGTCCGTAATTCAGCATCCATCTAGTATAGGCTCTTAGGTAGTAATTGCCAGGTTCCATTTTTTTTGGTATTTCCATAGAACCCTCACTTGTACCATCAATGATTTTGTGATATTGATTTTTGACCAGTTTTCCATTTTCATCGAGCAATTCAACCTTCAATACGTTGCTGACACTGGACCTAAATTGTTGTGGCCCCAAAAGGACAAAGGCTTTGAAGAACAAATGGTCTTTTGGAACAACCGATGTTTTATTGGTATGCAACACTATTTGCTCTCTCCAAAACAATAGGGAATCTGATGTAACTTGGGATACAATAGGGTTCAGATTTTCACGCACGTTTGGCCCTTGCCAAGTCTGAGCTATGAGAAAACTACCATTGAAAAGGCATATAATGAAAATAACTCTAGCAAATGTAGAATGTGTTTTTCCCACTATTAGGTAAACAAAATTTTCTTTAAAAGATACTCTTCAAATTACCATTTTACAAGCAATTTGTAGTTTCATTAACATGACAGATGCAAAAGGCTCAGGTTAAGAATCACGTTCATTCAGGGTATTCTATTCTAAGGTGGTAGATGTTGGTAAGCTTTTTCTTGAGGACCTTTTTTACCATTTCAATCTCCTTCAAAGTGATATTGGCATTGACAAATTGATTGGCCTGCATTTGGCCATCAACAATTTTTTCAACAAAGCCATCAATTAAAGTATAGCTGGGGTTCTTTAAACTTTTTGAGGCTGCCTCAACGGCATCTGACATCATAAGTATTGCGGTTTCCTTTGAAAATGGAATGGGGCCGGGATAACGAAAATCCGATTCAAGAACCTCTTCTTCAATCTCCTGCTGTTTTTTAAAGAAGTAAAAAACCAAGGTTGTGCCATGATGTGTTCTGATAAAATCAATGACACGGTCGGGCAATTTGTTCTTTCTTGCAATTTCTATCCCCTCAATAACATGATCAATTATAATTTTGGCACTTTCTTTTGGCGGAAGATCATCATGCGGATTGATATTGGTTGATTGATTTTCGGTAAAATATGTAGGGTTCTGCATTTTTCCGATATCGTGATACAAAGCACCCACACGCACCAGCATGGCATTGGCTCCAATTTTATTCGCTGCAGCCTCGGCCAAATTGGCAACTTGCAATGAATGGTGAAAAGTGCCAGGTGCCTTGTTTGACAACTCTTTGAGCAATTTGGAATTTGTATCGGAAAGTTCGAGTAATGAAACATCTGATACCAACCCGAATATCTTTTCGTAGATATAAATAAGGGGCTGGGCAAACAATGTCAAAAGTCCGTTCAAGACAAAAATTCCGAAGAGAATCCATTCAATGCTCTCAAGGGTTCCTTCATGAATAATGTGAAAGGCAAAATACCCTATGATGTAAATGAGCGTAATCTGGCCAACGGAAATGAAAAGATTGGCTCTTTTATAAAGTTCTGAAGCCGTAAGAATCGTAACAATACCAGCGATGATTTGAAGGAATATATACTCGAAACTGTTGGGAACCACAAAGCCCAATATCAGTACGGTCAAAACATGAACAAACAATCCCAGTCTGGCATCGAAGAAATTTTTAAGAATCAAGGGGAGTATACACAAGGGTACTACATATACATAACTCTCTTGATTTTTGACCATAAGGGTCGTAGCCAATACCATCAACAATATGTTGACAAAAATAAAGGTCAACTTGTTATTGTTCTTGAAGATTTCGGGACGATAGCGTTTAATGAACAAAAAAAGCATCATCAGCACCAAAGCCACCAAAATGGTATATCCCAAAAGAATGAAGTAATAATTGTCACCTCTCCATACCTCAGATTCGTACTCTTCCTTCAGGGAGAATAGAACTTTATAATTATCAGCCTCAACTACTTCTCCGCGCGCCACAATTAAAGTGCCCTCAGCAACTTCTCCCCGTGTCAGGGAAATTCTGGATAGTTCTTCTTCAAGTGCTTTTTGAGTAAGTGCTTTATCATAAAAAACATTGGGCTCAACAAATCGTGATACTATGGCGGCCAAGGGAATATCGGTTCTTAAATCTGCTTGTCTTAAAAGTTTTGCCACCCTTTGCTTTGCATCATTTTGATTGGCAAAACTATTCGATCCCAACGTTAGGGCCTCATTGTTTTTCACAAGAAATATTGCTTCTGATTTTGGGATTTCTTGAAAAACACCATAAACATAAATGCTGTCGACAATACCGAGGGCTACATTTTCAATCCTGTTTTGAAATGTGTCACTCTGTTCATTCTGTTGAAATAATTTTGACAACTCAGAGATGATGGATTGCTTTATCTCATCAGGTACAGAAGCATCGTAAGAATAGTAGTCAGTTTTGTTCTCTTCAATCGATTCCCGCTCCTCAGCCAGTTCTTCCTGTGTTTTTTTAAGAGAAAAATCTATGGGTGCATACAAGTTTTCATATTGCCATGGCTTCCCTTTTTGAAACTCGTATTTGAACTTGCCCCCCTGTGGAAAGAAAAAGACAATAAGTGCGACTGAAGCAACATACAAAAAGTACTTATAGACCAAGGATTGATATTTGTAAGCTTTGTCTAGATTATTTGCCATGGCGAAGCGCTAAAATCCAAAAATAGAAAATAATAATAAGAAGGTATCGCAATGTTCAAGACTCATCTTTGCAGTAAATTTTAGTAATTTGCAACCTTAAAATTCATACTATGACCAAAGTCGTTATTGTCTCTGCCGTAAGAACTCCAATAGGAAGCTTCATGGGGGCTTTATCAACCATTCCAGCTCCAAAACTTGGAGCCTTTGCTATTAAAGGTGCTCTGGAAAAAATTGCTCTTAAACCTGAAATGGTACAAGAAGTTTTAATGGGAAATGTGGTTCAAGCGGGAACCGGACAGGCTCCAGCTAGACAAGCAGCCATTTTTGCGGGGATACCCGATTCTGTACCCTGTACTACGGTAAACAAAGTATGTGCATCGGGCATGAAGGCCATTATGCAAGGTGCTCAATCCATTGCCTTAGGAGAAAACGATATTGTAGTTGCCGGCGGGATGGAAAACATGAGTTTGATTCCACATTATGCCTACCTGAGAAAAGGTATGAAATTTGGTCCAGCCTCTATGGAAGATGGCATGCAAAAAGATGGTCTTGTAGATGTTTATGACCAAAATGCAATGGGAGTCTGTGCTGATGCTTGTGCAGAAAAATATGAATTTACCCGTGAAGAACAGGACACCTTCGCCATTCAGTCTTACGAAAGGTCAGCAAAAGCCTGGGAGTCTGGCAACTTTAAGGACGAAGTAATTCCGGTCGAGGTGCCGCAAAGAAGAGGCGAGCCGTTGATTGTTTCTGAGGATGAAGAATACAAGAATGTAAAAATTGACAAAATACCATCATTGAGGCCTGCTTTTACCAAGGAAGGTACCGTGACAGCAGCAAATGCTTCCACCATCAATGACGGTGCTGCTGCTGTAGTGCTTATGAGTGAGGAAAAAGCCAAGGAACTTCAATTGACCCCTTTGGTCACCATTAAGGGTTATGCTGATGCAGCACAAGAACCGAAGTGGTTTACTACTGCTCCGGCCAAAGCTTTGCCCAAAGCCCTTGATAGAGCTGGGGTTACTATGGACGAAATTGATTTCTTTGAGTTTAATGAAGCCTTTTCAGTGGTAGGCTTAGCCAACATGAAACTTTTGAACCTTACTGATACCAAGGTCAATGTAAATGGTGGAGCAGTTTCTCTAGGACACCCTTTAGGATGTTCAGGAGCGCGTATTACCATTACCCTTTTAAACGTATTGAAACAAAACAATGCACGTCTGGGAGCAGCTGCTATCTGTAACGGAGGTGGTGGGGCATCAGCGATTGTCTTGGAAAGACCCTAACCTGTTAAGCCTGACTTTAGATGCTATACGGAATTTGTCCGCAAAGTGTGGTTGCTCTTCGTACACAACCTGATGATACCAGTGAAATGTATTCGCAGATTCTTTATGGCGAACATTTTAAAATTTTGGAAAAAAGAAAACACTGGAGTCGAATACGGATTGCATACGACGGTTGTGAGGGATGGGTGGACAACTTGCAAATTCTTGAAGTACAACAAGACGAATTTGATTTTTTGGATGACAAAAAAAATTTCAAATATTCATCTGACATTATCTCACATGTTTGCTCTGAAAATCAAGCACTCATTCCCATTTTATTGGGTTCGGTAGTAACCAAAACCGAAAGTATCAAACACGTTTTTGAAGGGACTTTTATTGAAGGTATCCATCCAAAATCAGAACTGATAAATACTGCTTTGCTGTATTTAAAGGCTCCTTTTTTAAAGGGTGGAAAAACTCCTTTTGGTATAGACAGCGCCGGATTTGTACAGCAAGTTTACCGTATCAATGGCCATCAATTAAAAAGGGAAGCCGAGGAGCAGGCAAAACAGGGAGAGCCGTTAAGCTTTATTGAAGAAAGTGAACCTGGTGACCTTGCCTTTTTTGATGACAAGGAAGGCATAATAGACCATGTGGGAATTATTTTGAAGGACAACTATATTATCCATTGCTATGGTGAGGTTCGAATTGACCGATTGGACCACACTGGAATTTTCAATACAGAAAGGAAGCTCTATTCACATCAGCTTAGGGTAATAAAAAAGGTGATATAAAAAAGGCCCCTTTGGAAGGGGCCTTTTTCATTAGCTAGAAACACTGTTTTATTGTTCCAGCAGTTTCTTTACCCTCATAAAGTTTTCGTTGTCACCCAATGCCCCATAGATATTTTTTAACTGGGTAAGGACACTTTGATTGTCTGGATTACCTTCAAGAGCTTTTTCAAGTACTTTAGCCCCTTCTACGAACAAATCGTCCTTTTTTTGCTTAAGCTCATCATACTTTGCGATATCTGCTCGGGAATTCCCTAAGGCATTCATTTCATCAATCAGCGCGTTGCCCTCATTAACATAGGTAGTGGACAAGTTTAGCAGGGCATTGATATACCCTGGGTCTATTTCCAATGCTTTTGTGTAGGCCTCTCTTGCCTCCACCAAATTACCTTGCTCCATATTGATTACCCCAATATTGTATAACAAATCTGGGTTATCGGGGGCCATATCTGAAGCTTGCGCCATTAGTTCCTTGAATTTGTCCTTATCTCCTAAAGCATAGTGAAGATTTGCTTCTCCCAAAACCAAATTCACATCATTGGGATCCTCAGCTCGAGCATCGCTGTACGCTGCAAGTGCCTTTTCATTATCACCAAGTTGCTGATAAATCAAAGCTATGTTCTTTACAATTTCGGGTCTTTTCGAAGGTGTTTTTTCCTCTTTTGGGTCTTTGTGCGTACCAGCTTTCACATAAAGGTCACGGGTGTTTTTATCCATTTCCTCAACTTCTCCCGTACTAATATTTACAGCGCTATATTTTATTCCGCTACCATCGTATCCAATCTCTTTCAACTCATTGTAGTATTCAAGAGCTTTGTCATAATTCTGCCCATTTACAGCTCCGCTTGCAGCGTAATAGAGGTAAATGGTATCCTTTGGGCTAAGTGTATAACCCATATATAATTTTTCTGCTCCTTCAACAAATTTTTTGTTTTTATTATCCTCAACAGCGGCATTTACCAAGTCTGCGGTCATCTGCGAAAGCTGTTGCGTAGCA
>NZ_JANQIH010000190.1 GCF_028282265.1 Allomuricauda sp. | reverse complement strand
GCAAACCTCTAAAAAGGCATTTTTATAACGTTCCTCCCCTGTAAATTCAAACATGTCTTTCCACAAATAGCCCTCGGCATTGGGTCTTGCAACCTGCTTGATTGTAATTTCATGACCTTGATGTTGGGCATGCGGACTTTTTTCTTTCCAGATTTCTCCGGTTTCCGGATTCACAATATTATAGCTTAACCGATGCTCGGGAAGATAGAGATTGTCCAAAATCCATTTTCCGGCTGAGCTGGCGACTTCTGCATACTTGGTGTCTCCTGTCACTGTGCTTAGGTCGAAGAGCCCGGGCGTCCCATCCGTAATGGTGGTTGTATTGATTAAGTTTCCCACACTTGCGCCATGAATCGCATTTAGATAACCTGCCAGTGGATGTCCCTCAGGAAATTGGAGACTTGTCCACCAATCTCCTCCTTTTTTCGCATGGTTTAAAGCATCTTGGTTTTGGGTTACCTGGTAGGCTTCCAAAAGCCCTTGAATCAATTGCCCTGTGTGCCAAGCAGGCTCATACTCGGACCATGCACCAGATATCATTTCATAATCGCCTTTAGCTTTTCCAGTAACATCTAAACAAACTACTCCAGCATGCTGTATCGCTCGGTTTAATGAAACCTCTATTTTTTGCTGATATGATTTATCCAAATCCAAGGATTTTCTTTGGGCGCATCCCAGCAAACACCAGAGAAGTGGAACGACAAGGAATAGTTTATGGGTCATGGGGTGATTTTGACATTCAAAGTATCCAAGGAAACATTGTGCTTCCAAAACAAAGCAATGGAATCATTTGGAATATGTTTAAAACTCACATTGTTCATCTGTACATTCTTGGCATCTGCAAGGATGAACTTTCCCTTCTCGCGAACAAAATCGGAAGTTGATGCCCATTGTTTGATTTTCCTATTACCTTTTGGTTTTTTCCATGAGGAATTATCCAAATGACCCGTGAAAGTTACATTCACATTTTCCAATCGGATATTGTCAAGCTTCTGTTCAGGATGGCCGGACAGATAAAAAATCCCATTGGTGGCAATCGAACAATCCTCAAATCGGATGTTCTCAATTTGACCCACGGGAGAATCCTCATTTCGTTGATGGATATCTATGAAAATACCATACTCCTGAGGATGACGCGACCCTGTTTTCGCATCAATATTCTTGAAGAGGATGTCACGATAAATACCACCATCCATCATAAAAAGGGCAATCGCATAGCGGGTTTTACGGATAGTGATATCTTCAAATGTTATGTTTTGGGTAAAATGACCACTGCCCGTTCCCAGTTTTAGGGCGGAGTCATCACTCTCCAAATAACAGTCTTTCACTAGAACGTTTTCCACTGTTCTAGGTCTGGGATTCCCTTTAGGGTCATGCCACAGATGTTCTTTAGAGGTGACTTTTAAGCAAATGGCATCATCACCTGTTCGGATGTCCGAATTGGTTACAGTAATGTTTCTGGTATTTCGAATGTCTATTCCATCGGTGTTGCGACTTTGGGGGTCATTTTTTATGGAAATGCTGTCCACAGTAACTCCGTCACAAAAGTTGAAATTCAGGGTATGTGACGGGCTGTTTTCAAAACGTATTCCAGTTACCGAAACTCCTCTGGCATCACTGATGACAATCCAGGGTTGTGGTCTTTCCGTAAATTCCCAGTTCTCATTAAAGAAAGCGGTTCCGTTTCCATTGATGGTTCCTTTGCCTTGGACTATAAGGCTGTCGGCATAAGGAGCAGAAATGAAATATTCCTCGGGGTAGTCTTCCATGTTTGGACTGGCCAAAAGTGTGGCCCCCTCATCAATTTGCAAAGTAATATGGGAACCCAATGTCAATGCTCCGGTTAAAAAGGTTCCCTTTGGAATGATTACTTTTCCTTTTGATTTTAATGCCTTTTCAATTGCAGATTGAATAGCTTGTGTATTGATGGTCTTGCCATCAGGAACCGCTCCAAAATCAAGAATATTGAATTCGTTTTGACCTTGACCGTTGCAGGAAATCAATAGAAAAATGAAAACGGGGATGAACCAAACAGCACCTCTCATTTGGTATATTTTTTATCGTAGGCCCTAACTTGGTCCTCATCCACCTCAACACCCAACCCCGGTCTGTCACTAATATATAAACGACCATCTTTAAACTCTGGAAAACCTGTCAAACAATCGAAAGCCCCAGGCGCTTTTTCACGCAACGCGAACTCCTGGGGAAGTGTGGCCATTTTCGTGGCACAGACCCAATGGAGCATACAAACGGTGCTAAGGGAAGGTCTGGAATTATGGGCTACCAGTTTCACCCCCTTTTCAGCAATGTAATCCCCTATGCGTTTGCCCCCAGTGAAGCCCCCACATTTTAAAAGGTCGGGATTTACCGCCCATGAGCCACCATAGGTCAATAGGTGTTGAATCTGTTCTACGGTATAGGCGTGTTCCCCAAAAACAATGGGAATATTTACATTCTCTACAATGGATTTTATAGCAGGATAGTCATAGGGTGCTGTGGGTTCCTCCCACCAAGCCAAGTTGAATTCCTCCAGTTCTTTGCCTAGGGTAATTGCTCTTTTTTCGGTATGCCCCATGTTTGCATCCATGGCCAATTGAATATCGGGGCCAATCGCTTTACGAAGCGCTCTGGCAAAATCAACCGTATTGTCATTGGAAGGATCTTGGTTTTCGAGTCCCCAACGCATTCGGAATTTTAGGGTTTTATATCCCTCTTCAACCAATGCCTTTGCTTTAGAAGCAGCTTGCTCTGGAGTAGGATAGACATCCCGAGTAAAGCTTGCATAAATCTCTACGGAATCCCTGAGTTTACCTCCTAGAAGCTCATATACTGGTTTTTGGGTGACCTTCCCCATGGCATCATAAATGGCGCAATCAATTCCAGAAAGGGAATATGTGAGCAGACCTCCGGGACCCAAATCATATTCAGATTTGATACAGTGATCCCAAGTCTTTTCTACATTAAAGATGTTGGTCCCTTCAAAGTAGTTTTTTAAGGTTTTTTCTATAAGGGTCCGCGAACTTCGTTTGTCATTGGGCATAGCTTCGGCCCATCCTTTAACACCATTATTGAGTTCGACCGAAACAAAAAGTGCCTTTCGGAGCATGAAAGTGTCAATGTCCTTTATTACAAAGTCATCGTCTCCAGCCATTTCGTTGAACAGGGCCACCTTTGTAGGTTTATTAAACTTCTGACCCCAGATATGAAAAGGCAACCCTGTTGCCAGGGTTGCCGATGAAATCGTTCTAATGAATTCCGATCTATTCATTTACAATTTCTTGAAATTAAAACTAACCAACTCAAACTTATTTTTATTCTCTTGGTGTACCATCAAAGTTTACCGTCCAACCCAAAGTCCAATCATTATCTGGTGAAACTGCTCCCACAAAATTCACTGCTTCAAAGAAGTCGCCCAAAGTTGAAGCATCTGATGAGTTAAGGGTAGAAACCCCTATAAAAGTGTCTGTGAGGGTCACTGCATCTTCCGAATTATTATTGGCCGCATCGCGATAGTCGTCTCTAATACTGCTGTGCAATCCGTCTTCATCTCCGGCTTGTCCGTTGCCAAATACCGCGGAATTTTTAATAATCATATCACCATCATCACTCCGGTTGCGGAACGAATCGTCAAAACCAGTTACAATAAAGTTATGGAATTCTCCTTTGGCTCCATCACGAACCTGAACCCCATCGGTATCCCCTGCACCATCACCTACAATGAATGGACCAATGACTGTTACGTTCGACATAACCGCATCTGAGTTTCTTGGCGATTCATCGGTATCTCTTCCAAGAACACCTTCACTATCATCTACGTCAGTCAAGATTGCCCAAAACTGGCCATTACCTTCCCATCCATCGCTGTAGCGAACGCCGCGATCATCGGGTTTGGTCACCAAAATATGCTTTAGGTTTACATAACCACCGCGCATTCGGATTCCGGTATCATCTGTATTATGAACTTGGACATAATCGATTAAGGTTCCACCGCCGACTTGTCGAAGCTGGAGTGCCTCATCTCCGTTTCCTCCATTTTCTATGCGAACGTATGTAAGAATCCCGGAATTACCATCTGGTGTGTCATCACCCCTCAATACCACACCAATCCAATCCCCATTATCGGGATCATCAGGTTGATTGGGAGCAGCGTTGATGGAAGTAAAGATAATGGGCTCCTCCACGGTTCCTCCGGCAATTAATGTACCTCCGATTTGAACGTTGAGCTCAGTATTTTCATCCAAAGCATATACAGTGGTACCTGCTTCAATAGTAAGCGTTGTGATATCTTCTACTTCTACCTCTCCATTCAGCAACCAAAGGTTATCCTTATCGAAGGTCTCATCAAAGTTAATCCTCCCTGTCACCTGTCTGAAGGTAGTCCCATTGATTTCCACATCCTCAAAAGTAAAGGCAGGTTCCACTTCAGAAACGGTCGCAGTAAAGGTTGCACTATCAGATTCCCCCAAGGAATCGGTAATGGTAAACGTAAAGGTTTGGGTAGTACCCAAAAGGTCATCTGTAATCAAGAATTCCAGCGTATAATCATCTTCCCCCTCTGCCCTTTCTGGATAGGTGATACGTTCAACTAAAGAGCTGCCTCTTTGAACAACCAATTCCCTGAACAGGGCAGATGCTTCAAATTCAGCGGTTACTCTAATGGTCTGTCCTATTCTAAACTCCCCTTCTTCAATTGAAAGTTCAATATCAGGAGAATCGAATGTCAGCTCTCCTGATAAATCATCATCACTACAGGATATTATCATTGTCGATACAAAAAGAACCGTAGCTATAAGCCCTAATCTTTTCTTCACTATCATCTTTTTAAAATTTAAAATTAACGCCAAACCTTGCGGACCAATCATAAACTTCATAATTGGTTACCTGCTCTCTAACGGATTGATACCAAACCACAGGGTCATTAGTCAAGTTCACAAACTCTACGAATAGAGTAAGGTTATCACTGATACGTTGGGATGCATTGATGTCAAGTTGATACCTTTCTTCCAAAAAGAAATCAAAATCAGGACTATCTGAAAAGCTCAAGGGGGCACTGCCATTATAATTAAGGGAAGCTCTTGCACTAAATCCGCCTTTATCAAATGAGAGCGCTGTGTTCCAAGTGTGACTAGCTTGACCCGGAAACGCCAAACCATCCCGTGATTCCTGTTCTCCCTCATCATTTAAAAAAGTAAAAGAACTATCAGAATCTACATAGGTGTAATTGGCAAAAACGCTAAATCCTGAAAGAAAGCCTGGAAGGAAATCCAATTTCTTAACAAAATTCAATTCGACTCCCAGCAGTTCCGCTTCGTCTCCATTTACGGGAACATCAAGGAGAAAGAGGTCATTGTTAAACTCCACATTATCGAACTGCCTAAAGATAAAAGTTGAAATATTCTTGTAGAACACTCCTCCTGATATTATACCGGCGCCTTTGAGAAAGTGCTCAAATTGTAAATCAAAATTATTGGATTCAGCCGGCTGTAGATTTGGGTTGCCCCTGGTCAAAAGTTGATCTGCAAAATTGATGTTTTCTGAAGGGACCAAATCACGAAGTTCGGGTCTTGCATAGGACTGCGTATAGGCAAACCGAAGATTGGTACGCTCCCCTAAATCGTACTTTAAATGTAGCATTGGCAATAAAAAGTCATATGAATTGGTACCTGTCAAGGGGCGTGTAGCTATAGGTACTGCCGGAGAGTCATCGGTTGCCGGGGGTTCTATCTGAAGCTCAAGGGCATCGTAAATTACATCTGTCTTTTCGTATCGAACCCCTCCTAGTATTCTTAGCTTATTTAGCTGTATTTTACCTTGAATGTACGCTGCGTAGACATCTTCTCCAGCATTGAAAAAGAAACTTTCGGTATTAATACGCGAAGCATTCTCATCCAATTCATATGCATCTCTAAAAAGGTCAAAATGTTCCCGAGCCGAGTTAGGGTTTGGAAATTGTCCCATTTCGTATCTGCCGTCGAAAATGGTACCACTATTTCCATCCAAAACTTGACCTAGGTTATACGGACCATTAAACTCACTGTACTCCACTGTGTTTCTTCTTCGAATGTTGTCCAGGTCACGATATTTTCCACCTGTTTTCAACTCTCCGGAATACTTTCCCAAATTGAAGGGAATCGTCAAATTGAGTTTTGCTACGGTATTATCTCCCCTATTTAAAATAGGCATGTCTTGCTGAAACGCGTTAAAATCATAACTGGCGTAATCCTCAAAGTCGAAATCGGGAGAAGAAAAAAGTGTAAAATCCCCATCTCTTTCTTGTACAAGGGTCAAATCCCTTTCCCTAAATACAAAGCGGTCACTGGTCAGAATTCTTTCGTTTCTTGAATAGTTCAGGCCATAATCCAATACTCCAAAATCACCCAAGGCATGCTTTCCCTCTAAAGAAATGGTTATGTTTTCTCTATCAATCAATCGGTCGTTAATGTCTCTTCGTACCCTAACATCGTTATCAGGACCTGCCACATTCGGGTTCAACGGGTCGTTGTAGTTGTTCCTTGGACGAAAACGGATTCTTCTTCTAAGAGATTCGTCTTGGAGGCGATTATAGGTGGCCTTTAAAGTAATGGAAGATCTAGTGGAAAATCGATAGTCAAAAGTTACATTGACTCCAACACGGGTTCTTTCGTTAAGAAGGGGCCGTAACCTATAATCATCCAAAACGAAGGCCCTAAAGGAATTGGGATCTTCGCTATCACCAATTCTTCTATCTCGGTACGTCGCCTCAAATCGTTCTTCCCCATTAAACGTATTGTAAAAGCTACCGCCAACCAACATCCCAAATTTATCATCGGCGAAGCGCTTATCGAACTTTAACCTATAAATCTGGCTGCCCTTTTCGAAGAGATTGTTATATCCACCTCCAATACTTCCTTTGATGCGGCCTTTGGAGGATGTTGCGGTTGGTGTAACCAAGTTAATGGCACCACCGACTGCATCACCGTCCATATCGGGAGTTATGGCCTTACTGACCTCCATGGATGCCAGCTGGTCAGCAGAGATAATATCCAAACTTTCTGATCTTCCGCCATCTTCAAGCGCGGTTGGAATCTGCTCGCCATTAATGGATATTGTTGTGAAGTTTTGAGGTGTTCCCCTAATCTTTACGATACTACCCTCACCATTATTTCTTTCAATATTTACACCGGGAACACGCTGCATAGCCTCCCCAACATTGATATCGGGGAAACGACCGATGAGATCAGCAGATACGATGGTTTTGATGTTGTCCGCGTTTTTCTGTTGATTGAAAGCCCTTTGTTGTCCTTCCAAACTTCCGGTAATAACAACTTCACCAAGAGCGTTCACAGAGGGATTTAGGATAACATCACCAAGTGAAAGCGAAGAAGAATTCACCTCAATGGTGGTTCTGTAAGGTTCAAAACCAATGTAAGAAACCTCAATTTCATGGGTGCCATAGGGTACCCGCGGCAAATTGAACAATCCTTCCAAGGAGGTACTGGTTCCCATCACCAATTCCCGAATTACTATGGAAGCACCTGGTAACGGTTCACCCGCCTCGCCCAAAACGCGGCCACTTACCGTACCGAAAGATTGGAGAGCTTCAAAATGGGACGAATTCTTAATAGGTTCATTGCCCCAAGAGAGGACTAAACCAAAACATAAAAACAAGATTGGGACAGTTGTTCTTCTGATTGTTAGCATCTTCATTACTTGATAATCTATTTCAGTTAGTTTGTTTGTGCAATCGATTGCATAAATAATAAAGAAATATTGAATTCGCAAATATTACATTGAAAAAATACCTAAATACCAATAAAAACAGTTATTTTTTTACATTTGAAAAACTTTAAGCATTATTTTTAAATAGACAAATTATTCTATAAATTGCGCAATCGATTACATAATCATATATTCTCGGAGCTGATTATTTTCGTAAAAAGTTCGCTGGACCCAAATGGAAAACATTAAGAAAACTACCATACACGATATCGCAGAAATGTTGAACGTTACCGCCTCAACTGTTTCGAGAGCTCTTAACGGGAATCCTAGAATAAGCGACAGCACAAGGAAAGCGGTTTTGAAAGTCGCTCGTGAACTTAATTATGAACCCAACCAAATAGCGTCGGCATTAAGAAGCGGACGCACACAGCTTATTGGAATGTTGGTCCCCAACATTAACCGAGCCTTTTTCTCATCTATTATTCGAGGGGTTGAGGAAGTTGCAAATTCTTTGGATTACAGGGTCATCGTTAGTCAATCA
>NZ_JANQIH010000181.1 GCF_028282265.1 Allomuricauda sp. | reverse complement strand
GAACCATTACGAAACTGTTTTCATTTTGAATCCCGTTCTATCTGAGACCCAGATAGAGGAAACAGTTAAGAAATTTGAGGATTTCTTAATTAAGAATGGTGCCAAAATGGTCTCCAAAGAAAACTGGGGACTAAAAAAATTGGCCTATCCCATTCAAAACAAAAAAAGTGGATTTTACCACTTGTTTGAATTTCAAGTTGAAGGAAGCGCTATTGCTCCCTATGAACTTGAATTTATCAGGGACGAGCGCGTTATGCGTTTCTTGACCGTTAAGTTGGACAAGCATGCAATTGCTTGGGCAGAGAAAAGAAGAACTAAACTAAAAGCAAACGCGTAGGGCTATGGCATCTATTGAACAACAAGCAAAAGCAAAAAAAGACGGGGAAATCAGATATTTGACCCCGTTGAACATTGAGACCAACAAACAAAAAAAATACTGTAGGTTTAAAAAGTCAGGTATAAAATATATTGACTATAAAGACCCAGATTTTTTGATGAAGTTGGTGAACGAGCAAGGTAAATTACTTCCCAGAAGATTGACTGGGACTTCCTTAAAATACCAAAGAAAAGTGGCACAGGCCGTAAAACGAGCCCGTCACTTGGCCTTAATGCCCTATGTTGGCGATATGTTGAAATAAAAAATTAGGAAAGAATGGAAATTATTCTAAAAGAAGATGTTCAAGATTTGGGTTTTAAGGATGATGTGGTAACCGTAAAAAATGGTTACGGAAGAAACTACCTAATTCCCCAAGGATTGGCGACATTGGCCACTCCCTCTGCAAAAAAGGTTTTGGCAGAAAATTTAAGACAAAGAGCCCATAAGGAGAAGAAGATTGTTGATGAGGCCAGTAAAACTGCCGAAGCTTTACGACAGTTGGAAATCAAAATTCCTGCAAAAGTGGGTGTTGGAGACAAACTTTTTGGGTCTGTTAGTAGTATTGATTTGGCAGCTGCCCTTGATAAATCAGGCCATCAGATAGATAGAAAGTTCATTAACATTAAAGGGGGAACTATTAAAAGAGTTGGCCCTTATAATGCTGAGATTAGACTTCACAGAGAGGTAATTGTTGATTTTTCTTTTGAAGTGGTTGCTGAGACTAAATAAATATTAAGACTTAGTTAATAAGTTGTTAAGAGCTATGCGTGCATAGCTCTTTTTTTTGTCTATGTTTGCAGGTACTCAAAAAACATTTTAACTCATCAATTATGAAAAAACTATTACCTCTGGGAATACTGTTTTTTATGGTATTCTCATCGGCTTTTTCCCAAGTTACGACCTCCAACATCAGGGGAACTGTTGTTGACGACCAGGGTGTTCCATTATTAGGAGCCAACGTGGTAGCGGTCCACACGCCCACAGGTACCCGGTATGGCGCCATCACCAACGAAGATGGTAGGTACAATCTATTGAACCTTCGAATTGGGGGGCCTTACGAGGTTACCGTCTCTTACGTCGGATTTAAGAGCGCGGTAAAAAATGACATTTCCCTTGCACTGGGGAAAACGTTCAACCATAACGTTTCTATGATTTTGGATAGTCAGCAGTTGGATGAGGTAGTGGTAGTATCGGACCAATCGGGCACTTTTGGAAGTGACAGGACAGGCGCTGAAACCAACCTTGGTAATCGCGAATTGAGAAGATTACCCACAATTTCGCGTTCACAGGCCGACTTTACCAGATTGGAACCGACTTCTGATGGGATTTCCTTTGGAGGAAGAAACAGTCAGTTCAACAACTTCTCTTTGGATGGTTCCATCTTTAACAACCCGTTCGGTCTTGATGCGCCAACTCCTGGAGGACAGTCCAATGCACAACCAATTTCTTTGGATGCGATTGAACAGATTCAGGTATCCCTCGCCCCTTATGATGTAAGACTTGCCGGTTTTACGGGAGCTTCTGTAAATGCGGTAACCAAAAGTGGTACCAATACCTTAAAAGGTACGGTCTATGGATTTTTCCGTAACCAAGATTTGACCGGGGGCAAAGTTTCTGGAGAGGATATATTTGTTCCGGACCTGACCCAGACCCAGTACGGGGTAAGTATCGGAGGACCTATTGTGAAGAACAAACTCTTCTTTTTCGCCAACTTTGAAAGAGATGAAAGGGAAGATTTAGGCTCCAATTTCTTTGCCGACAGAGGACAGGGAGGCAATAATGTTTCAAGGGTTTCCGCCAACGATTTACAGCTGGTTTCAGATGCCTTGGGAGGACTGGGTTACGAAACCGGACCATTTGAAGGGTATCTATTGGATACCGAATCAACAAAAGGTATTTTCAAACTGGATTGGAACGTCAACGACAATAATCGCTTGACCTTAATATATAACTTCTTGGATGCATCAAGGGATTTGACGGCAAACGAGTTGGCGATAGGACGTCGAGGTCCAGATGCGATAACACTACAATTTGCCAATAGCGGATACCGAATCAACAATAAAATCAATTCATATCTCGCCGAATTGAACTCCACCTTGGGCGACGGTAACGCAGTGAACAAGCTTCAGATAGGATACACCAGTTTTGATGATTCCAGAGATCCTTTTTCATCTCCGGCGCCAGCCATAAACATCCAACAGGATGGGGTAAGGGCAATAGTAGCTGGTCATGAACCATTTTCAATCAACAACCGATTGGAGCAAAGTGTATTTCAGATTACCAACAACATGAATCTGTTTGCCAATGACCATACCTTTACGGTAGGGTTCTCATTTGAAAGATTCGAATTCTTCAACTCGTTCAACTTGGGTACTTATTTCTTTGCTGATGCTAGGGGAGCAGTGGGAGTCTTTGCTGATTTCCCAAGTGTCGATTCCTTTTTGGATGCCGTTGACAATGGGTTGATTGGCGATGCCATTAACAACGCAGAGGCGATATTTGATGCCAATAATTCCGTGGATATTGGAGAACCTGGTGGATGGGCCTTGGCCGAAACAAACGTAGGTCAATTGGCCTTTTATGTTCAAGATGAGTGGGATATCACAGATAACTTTAAACTGACTTATGGTCTTAGGGCCGATAAACCACTGTATTTTGATACTAGGGAATTAATTCAGGAAAACATTGACAGAAAAGGTGGACTGTTGGCCGATGGCGGGGGATATGCTCCGGATATTCAATATTTTGACGAAAATGGCGAACCTATTTTCTTGGATAGCTTTGACCTTCCTGATAGTGGTATCCTTTGGTCTCCCCGAATGGGCTTCAACTGGGATGTACGTGGCGATCAGAGCTTCCAGCTAAGAGGAGGTACCGGTATTTTCTCAGGTAGGTTCCCATTTGTATGGGTTGGAAACCAAGTGCAGAACACCGATTTCTTCTTTTACACACCAACCAATCCTAATTTCCAGTTTCCGCAGGTATGGCGTTCCAATCTAGGTTTGGACTACCGTTTCGAAAACGGAATTGTTGCGACCACCGATATCGTGTTCACCAAAGACCTGAATGCGGCGACTACATACAACTTTGGTTTGGCTCAACCTTCGGGCACTTTGCCAGGCCCCGACGGTCGTCCGATTTATCTGCCCGAGGACCGAGCACAGATTTTTGGCGGACCCACCAGTGCTTATGTAATTTCCAATGTTGACGAAGGCCGTTCCTTTAACTGGTCGTTTAAATTACAAAAGCAGTTCGAGAACAATCTGTACGCCATGGTAGCCTACAACTTTTTGGAGAGTCTTGATGTAAACTCCATGTCTGCAGAGATTTCAAGTGACCTGTTCGACCTAAATCCTGCTTTGGGCAATGTCAACCAACAAGGTTTGGCGCCAAGTTTGTTTGGTAACAGACATCGTTTTATTGGACAGTTGAACAAGCAGTGGAATTACGGTCAAGGTAAATGGGGAACATCCATAGGGGCATTCTTTGAGTATGCCGAAGGAGGAAGGTTCTCGTATACCTACTCTGGCGACATCAATGGTGACAGCTCGTTCACTAATGACCTTATCTATATCCCAACAGCAACGGAATTGCAGCAACAGCAATTTGCGGCACCCGTAAATCCCGGTGACCCGACCGTTCAACAACAACGTGATGCTTTTGAGGCCTTTATTCAGCAGAGCGATTATTTAAACGGTAGAAGAGGGGATTATGTTGGAAGAAACGACCAATTGAGCCCATGGAGAAGCCGATGGGATGTTAAGATATTACAAGACTTCAACTTTAATGGTCTCGGCCAAAACCAGAACACCATTCAGTTTAGTATTGACATTCTTAACTTCGGAAACCTAATCAATTCTGACTGGGGAGTAGTTGAACTACCGTTGACCACCCAGCCTGTTGGGGTCTTTATTGATACCAGTGGCGAACCTGTTTATAGTTTTGACCCATCACAGACCAGTACATTTGTAGATGACTTTAGCTTGGCATCTAGATGGCAAATGCAGTTCGGTCTACGATATATTTTCTAAATTTCAATTCGAATTCTAAAAAAAGGGTCACATGAAAGTGTGGCCTTTTTTATTTTTGCCAGATGAAATGAGCTTATATAACTTCTGAATAGAATCGGAATCATTTAAGCGAAGTACGGCTGACCAAAGGAAATATATAATACCAGATGAAATACAAAAGACTTTCCAAAGAACAATTGGAAGAATTACATCCCGAATTCATCAACTTTTTGGCAACACAGTCCATTACGGGTGATGAATGGAAAAAACTGAAAGAAGAAAAGCCTCAAGTGGCGGAAGATGAAATCGATGTTTTTAGCGACCTTATCTGGGAAGGCGTTCTCAGCAAGGTGGAATACTTGGAGAACATTTCCGAATTGCATATGCACTTATTTCATTTGACCGAAAAGGAAATGAAGTTGTTCTCGGTCAAGGTAATGAACCCAGAAATTGACCTACGTACCCAAGAAGGTTTCGGTTGGTTCAAGCGAAATTTTCAATCGGATTTTGTGGAATATCTGACCGCTTCAAAAGCCTATTCAGAAGATAAAAATCTTGACAAGTTTAAGCTCATTCAACAAGGAGCTGTAATCACCAAAGGAGAACTCTACCAGTGGTTTGAACAGATCATGGAGTAAGTAGAAGCTGGAAGTTAGATGCTAGAGGTTAGTGGCCATATAACCCATCACTCTTCTGATTTCAGACATCAGACATCGGACATCCAACACCAGATACCCGTCACTCTTCTGACATCAGACATCGGACAACCAACACCAGACACCCATCACTCTTCTGATTTCAGACATCAGACATCAGACATCCAATACTGCACACCGAACACCCATCACTCTTCTGACATCAAACATCCAACACCGAACACCGAACACCTAACACCCATCACTCTTCTGATTTCAGACATTGGACATCAGACATCAGACTTCCAACACCGAACACCCAACACCTTTAAACTTTCTCCCTTAAGCAACAAAAAAAGACCCCCATTGCTGAGAGCCTCTTTTTTGATGAATGATCATCATATTAGCAGTGTTTACAAAAACTATGGATTTATTTTAAACCAAAGTATTGCATTACTTCATGATAGTTGGAAGTATCCACACCTTGGGCCTCAAGGGAAGCTATCACATCCGTTGGAGCTTTAACCTGTACACCGCCGCCACCGCCGCCGCCGGAAGAACTGGTTTGTTCAATGAGAATAAGGTGAACTTCCATAATAGCCTCTGACCATCCCTGGTTATTATATTCTCTAATTGTAAAACTTTGCGGTTCATAAAGGATGCTAAAGTTTAAATCTAAAGCTATGAAAACAGGTCCTGGAATTGGATAATAGTCTGTTCCTCCTTGTAACGCCAGGTAAGCTAATACAGCATGTGTATCCAAATTTTCCTCTGACAATTCTGCCAATTCGGGAAAAATATTGACATTGTCAAATACAACTGGATTTGTTCCCCCGGCAATTTCACTGGCATTGAAGATTAGACGCCTTACATTGGCATTACCATCTTCACCAGGATCTCCTTGGGCTCCCTGTTCGCCTTGTTGCCCTTGCTCTCCCGGATCACCCTGTGCTCCTTGTGGACCTTGTTCTCCTTGGATTCCCTGGATTCCTTGAGCTCCTTGTTCTCCATCTTCCCCATCTGAGCAAGAAGTTGTGAGTGTCATAGCTAGTACCATGCAGCCCAACATAAAAATTCTTTGTAGTTTCATGATTTAATCTTTTAGGTTAAAAATTTCATTGATCGAATGGCACAAATGTATTGTGGACAGGCAGGTAAAAAGGGCCTTGATTGACGGATGCCCCTTTTGGGTTGACCGCTTCCTTATATCTCCAAACGGATGTAAAATCGAAAGGCTTTTCCTGTTAAAGGATTATACTTTTCCCTGAAAACGCCACGCTCACGAATTGCATCAAACGATTTACCATCAAAAGGATTGACATTTGTATTTCCTTATCCCCAACTTCAGACATCAGACATCAGACATCAGACATCAAACATCAAACATCAGACATCAGATATCAGACATCCGACATCCGACATCTGACCCCAGACCTCCAACCTCCAACCTCCAACCTCCAACCTCCGACATCTCACATCTGACTTCTGACTTCTGACATCTCTCATCACCCATCTTCCAACATCCAAATCCAACCCAAACCGATTATATTTGCACGATAAATTGAATTCATGCCGCAAAAGCCATCCATACCAAAAGGGACACGCGATTTTTCACCTGCAGAGGTCATCAAACGTGACTATATCATCCAGATGATAAAAAAGAATTTTGAGCTGTACGGGTTTCAGCCCATTGAAACACCTTCCTTTGAGAATTCCAGTACCTTGTTGGGCAAATATGGTGAGGAAGGCGACCGCTTGATTTTTAAGATTTTGAATTCTGGGGATTTTATTTCCAAAGTGGATGATGTTACTTACAGTTCCAAGAATTCGAATTCGCTGGCGCCAAAAATCACCGAGAAAGCCCTTCGTTACGACCTGACCGTTCCCTTTGCACGATATGTGGTCATGAACCAGAATGAGATAGACTTCCCTTTTAAAAGATATCAAATACAGCCCGTTTGGCGTGCCGACCGACCGCAAAAGGGACGGTTTAGGGAGTTCTACCAATGCGATGCCGATGTAGTGGGTGCCAATTCGCTTTTGCAGGAAGTGGAGTTGATTCAGTTGTACGATGCGGTTTTTTCCGATTTAAAGCTAAACGGAACCACTATTAAAATCAATAATAGGAAAGTGCTTTATGGTATTGCCGAGGTAATTGGGGCAAAACGGCTTTTGGTCGATTTTACGGTAGCCCTTGACAAGTTGGACAAAATAGGGGAGGACGGTGTACGGCAAGAAATGTTGAACAAAGGTATTTCGGAGACCGCCATAGCTAAGGCAGCACCTTTGTTTGGTCTTTCAGGAAGCAATGCGAATCAATTAGCTGTACTGAAAGATATTTTACAGGAGTCGGAAATAGGATTACAAGGCATTTCAGAGCTGGAAGAAATTATTGGGGACGTTGATAAACTGGGATTGACGACCTCTAGCTTGAGGTTGGATGTAACCTTGGCCCGAGGATTAAATTACTACACGGGGGCTATTTTTGAAGTAGCGGCGCCAGAGGGTGTGCAAATGGGTTCGATTGGAGGAGGTGGACGTTATGATGACCTCACCGGAATTTTCGGGCTGAAGGATGTCAGTGGTGTAGGTATTTCTTTCGGATTGGACCGTATTTATCTGGTTTTGGAAGAATTGAATCTGTTCCCGCAAGAAATCTCTGTTTCTTTGGATGCGCTATGTTTGAATTTTGGAGAAAACGAAGGTAGGGCGGCCCTAAAATTGGTGGCTGAACTCCGCAAAAATGGACTACGGGCCGATTTGTACCCTTCTCCAACGAAAGTCCAGAAACAGTTTAAGTACGCTGACCGTCGTAAGGTTCCATACGTCATCCTGTTAGGAGATAAGGAGTTGCAGGAAGGAAAGTTTGTCGTGAAGAATATGACGACCGGAGACCAAAAGACTTACTCATTGAGCGAACCCGAGACTTTTATACAAGAGCTAAATTCGTGATTCGATTTCTTGAATTACCTTTTCATAACGTCCGTGGGAATTGGGCACCAGGTCTGGATATTTTTCTTCAACCCATTTTTTGAATTGTTGAAGAGGAAACCAACGTAAATCCTCAACTTCCGATGCTTGTTTTTGTAGTTGGGTCTGGGCATCCAGTTTACATAAATAGGTATGGTTGAACTCGCGGTCAAAAAGTATATCGGAATGTCGGTTCTCTGTTTTGAATACAGCTATTTTTTCAAGCTCCAACCTTGATAATTTTACTCCGATTTCCTCTTGGGCTTCACGAACTGCTGCCATCTCTAAACCTTCACCTGCTCCCACATGTCCTGCAACGGAAACATCCCATTTCAATGGAAAGGTCTTTTTGAGTTTGCCTCTTTGTTGTAAAAGTATTGAACCTTCAGCGGTATAGCACCACACATGTATGGTTGGATGAAATAATCCATCGCGATGGGCTTCCGATTTCAAAACGGACTTTCCCGTGGGGCCACCCTGCTCATCTAAAATATCGACTAGTTCATCCATGATGTTTAAATCTTTTTTGTCATTTCGAACGAACGTGGGAAATCCGTTACTATATGAAATCCCCAGTCAAGGAGATTTCTCGTTTCACTCGAAATGACGCAGCATTCAATCAATCAAAGTAGCTGAACGTCTCACCCGATTTTATGGTAAGAAGTGTTTCGTAAATCAAACGGATAACATTTTCCACATCATCGCGATGAACGGTTTCCACCGTGGTATGCATATACCGCAAAGGAAGTGATATCAAAGCCGAAGCTACACCGCCATTGCTGTAGGCAAAAGCGTCGGTATCGGTTCCCGTATAACGAGACGATGCTTGTCGCTGAAAGGGAATGTCCTTTGCCTCAGCCGTTTCGATAATTCGCTCCCTCAATTTTTGTTGTACCGCTGGGGCATAAGAAACTACGGGACCTTTACCCATGGCGCAGTCACCCTGAACTTTTTTCTCTATCATTGGAGTAGTGGTGTCATGGGTCACGTCGGTCACGATGGCCACGTTGGGCTTAATGGTCTGGGTAATCATTTCTGCACCGCGAAGACCAATTTCTTCTTGAACTGAATTGGTTATATAGAGCCCGAAAGGTAATTTCTTTTTGTTTTCATGAAGTAATCGGGCGACCTCGGCAATCATAAAACCTCCCGCACGGTTATCCAAGGCTCGGCATACAAATTTATCTCCATTGAGCACATGGAACTCGTCTGGGTAGGTGATGACGCAACCCACATGAACTCCCATTTTTTCAACCTCTTCTTTATCCTTAGCTCCTATGTCGATGAAAATGTTGTCCAGTTTTGGCGGTTCTTCTTTTCCCGGTTTTCGTGTGTGAATTGCAGGCCATCCGAAAACTCCTTTTACTATTCCATTTTTGGTGTGGATGTTCACCCATTTTGAAGGGGCTATTTGGTGGTCGCTCCCTCCGTTGCGTATTACGTACAACAATCCATTATCGGTAATGTAGTTCACATACCAAGAAATCTCATCAGAATGTCCTTCTATCACCACTTTATACTCCGCCTCTGGATTTATTACGGCTACCGCGGTACCATAAGTATCAGTAATAAAATCATCCACATAAGGTTTTAGGTAGTCCATCCATATTTTTTGACCTTCCCATTCATACCCTGTTGGGGATGCATTGTTGAGGTACTTTTCAAAGAATTTAAGCGACGTGTCGGTGATAATTTTAGGTGTAGCCATCTGCAGATTTTAGTCCACAAACATAACAATATTCACTTTTATTTAATAGCCAAATCCTTGCTTTATCCTTAATTTTGGCTAGATTTTTGTCAAAGAATTTAAATGTTGCGCTACCTACTTGTCATCATTTGCTTGCTTGTTTCCACAGGAGGTTTTACCCAAGAATTACCTAAGGACAGCATAACCGATTTCTACGTTCGGTTCGAAGGAGATTCCATTTTGAGAAGTTCCATAGAACTGGAAGAGGTTTTTTTATTCAGTAAGCTGGAGTTTGCAAACCGCAATGAAAAGCTTCGCTATTACATTTTGAGAAGAAAGACCTTAAAAGTATATCCCTACGCCAAATTAGCTGCGGAACGACTGGTGGAACTGAATGATAGCCTATCGAAAATAAAACGCAAGCGCCACCGGAAGCGATATACCAAAAAAGTACAAAAATACATTGAAGGGGAGTTTTCCGAAGAATTGAAAAAACTGACCCGTACCGAGGGACAGATTCTGGTAAAGTTGATTTATCGGCAAACGGGCAAGACCGCTTTCAGTCTAGTGAAGGAACTGCGAAGTGGATGGCGTGCGTTCTGGTACAACACCACCGCCAAGGCCTTCAAAATCAGCATCAAAGAGGAATTTCATCCTGAGCGCATTCATGAAGACTACCTAATTGAAGATATTTTGCAAAGGGCTTTTGCCTCAAATCGATTGGAACGGCAAAAGTCTGTGCTTGACTACGACTATGCGCTTTTGAGCAATAAATGGAAGAACGCCTCGTCCATAAAAAAATAGCTATCCCCTTTTTTCCTTGGTGCCAAAAAGGGCATCCATAAAAATCTTAATGGTGTAAAAGCCAAAACCTATGGCGGCCGCTGCCAGAAAAAGACCTATCACCAAAACTGGAATGTAAGCCGGGTGATCATGATTTTTGAAAGCCTGATAGATGACAAACGGAGCCAAGAACATGAGTCCTGTGGTATATCCGATGAACTTGATTCCTTTTGCCAATAGTTTTTTGTCGGTACGCATGACCCCTAAAATAAGGATATTAGGTTATATTTAGGCAAGATATCCTTATACAAAATATGGTTCTTTTTGTTCTTCTCTTGGTGGTTCTCTTTATCATTGTGGCCACTGTCCGGTTTAAGATGCACCCCGTTTTTTCATTGACCATTGCAGCCATAGTATCAGGGTTCTTATTGGGACTCTCACCATCAGAAATTATTGATGCCCTTACAGATGGCTTCGGAAAAACCCTTTCGGGTATCGCCCTGGTCATTGCTTTTGGAAGCGTAATTGGAATCTATTTAGAGAAAACGGGCAGCACACAACTATTGGCCAATAGCGTATTGAAGTTGATAGGCAATAAAAGGTCTCCCTTGGCCATTAATCTTGCGGGATACATCGTTTCCATTCCTGTTTTTTGTGACTCAGGATTTATTATCCTCTCTTCATTGAACAAAGCACTCAGTAAAAAAAGTGGTATTCCCGTGTTGGTTTTTGCTATTTCATTGGCCATGGGGCTCTATGCCGCCCATGTTTTTGTTCCTCCTACACCCGGACCACTGGCTTCAGCAGCTATTTTGGATGCTGATTTGGGAATGGTTTTGATTTTAGGGCTAGTTGTATCCCTTCCCGTTTCCCTATCGGGATATTTTTGGGCGACGTTCATTGGTAAATCCCTGAAGGAAGAACAAACCGAGACCAAAGAAAAGGTTGAACAGCAGAAATTGAATGATTTGGAAATAAAACCTTTTCAAGCTTTTCTTCCCTTATTGGCTCCCATACTACTAATCGCTTTAAAGTCGGTTGTCAATTATCCAACCTACCCATTGGGACAAGGGATACTCTTTCAAATCCTAGATTTTTTGGGCAATCCTATTATTGCTTTGTTGGTTGGAGTCCTTTTCGCCTTCTTGTTAGGTAGAAAGGTTCCTACTCAAGAAAAGAAAAGCTGGATACCAGAAGCTTTAAAACAAGCGGGTGTGATTGTGCTCATCACCGGTACCGGAGGAGCTTTTGGAGCTGTTTTGCGTACGGTTGACATTGCTTCAGTCATTGATTTACAATCAAGCTCAGGTTTAGGAGGGCTGTTAATGGCTTTTGCCATTGCTGCGGTGTTAAAAACGGCACAAGGGTCTTCAACGGTTGCAATTATTACCACTTCCGCCATAATTGCTCCATTACTGGACACCTTTGGATTGTTTTCCGTCACAGACAAGGCCTTGGCAGTTCTGGCGGTGGGAGCGGGGGCGATGACCATATCCCATATCAACGACAGTTATTTTTGGGTGGTTTCACAGTTTTCCAATCTCAATGTAAAAAATGCACTTCGAGGACAGACCCTTGGAACTTTAGTTCAGGGAATGGTAGGCCTAGGGATTGTGTTACTCCTCTACATGATTTTATAAATCATTCGATGGTAATGGTTTGTCTGAATTCTTGTACTACCGCAAAATAACCCAGGGGAAACACTTCGGGGCGTTCCACATTATCGAAGACAAAAATGTTGTCCAGTCCAGTCACGTCAAAAACATTGCCCCTCACGGTTGCCGCCGGGGTTTCAAAAACACCTCCATCATCCTGTGTTTGCTCCACCAGTAGGTCTATGTAATTATAAAAATCTTCATCAGCCCCGAGAATACTTATTTCAGGTTGGTCACCAGACTGCAATTCACGATTGTAGAAATATGAAAACTGGAACTCTTGTCCGTCAAAAAACTGATCATCCAAAGCCAAAAATTCCCCAAAGTCAAAGTCCATTACATAGAAATTTTTTACATCAGGGACATCAGTAATGGTGACTTCAATTTCTATATCATCCTCATCGAATAAGGTCTCATCACCTTGACGTAAATCATCAATGGGAACAGCTCGCTGATATCTGGTTCGTGCCGCATAATCCCTGTCTTGATAACTGATTGAAAGAATAAACTCTGTATCGGGGGTGACATTTTGGGTGCGCATACGTTGGTCAGTGGTAAAGTTAGGGTCAGGAACATAAATACCACTACCTGGGTCTACCTCTGCAAGATTGGATGCGAACACTTCCTCAAAGATATCGGGCGTACCTTCAAGGGGTACTCCATAAAAAATTGCTGCACTTTCAACGCTTACCGGAGTAATCTCATCAAAAAATGAACTAGTTTGTGTTAACCTGACTTCAACTGGAACAAATTCCTGATTCTCGTCGACTCTAATGACCGCGTTTACAACCAATCGCGGTTCTTCTGAGGGGACATCGATTTCCACAACATCCTCACAGGCTGAAAAAACCGCTAGCAAAAAAAGGAAGTATACTATCTTTTTCATCTAAAACTTAAAATTATAAGTTACCGCGGGAATGATACCAAAGATAGAAGTTCTAACAGCTTCGTTTCGCCCTGTATCTTGGTTTTGCCTGAAGTTAATAGATGCCGCATTCATTCTGTTGTATACATTATAAACGCTAAAAATCCATTGTCCCTGAAGCTTTCTATTTTTATTTTTCCTTGGGGTCAAGGTGGCTGAAATGTCCAAGCGATGATAATCGGGAAGCCGTTCCTGGTTTCTTCTTCCAAAAAAGGGCACTACCAATCCTTGAAATTCAAACTGACCTACGGGATAGTTCGTGGGCTGGCCGGTTTGATAAATGAAATTTGCGTTAAAACTCCATTTGTCATTTAACTCATAGTTGCCATAAAGTGCTATATCATGGGTTTTATCAAATGGGGTACTGTACCATTCCCCGAAATTTATCCCGGTTTCCAAATTAGATCGGCCATTATCTACAGTTGAGGTTCTTCCCGGGGTTCGCTGTTCAGACCTGGAGAGCGTATAGGCCAGCCAGCCTTGAAGTTTTCCTGTGTTCTTTCGAAGCAGAAATTCGAGGCCATAGGCACGAGCCTCTCCATTTAGGATAACCTGTTCAATAGCGTTGTTCGCAATCAAATCTGCTCCATCAATATAATCAATTCGATTTTCAACATCCTTGTAAAACCCTTCTATCTCCAACGAAAATTCCCCATCATTGATATTCTTGAAAAAACCTATGGCATATTGGTTCAACAATTGAGGCTCTACAAAGGGACCACTTGGTGTCCAAACATCAAGCGGAGTAGGGGAGCTTGTATTTGAAAGTAAGTGTAGGTACTGGGCGAGTCTTGTGTAACTTGCCTTGATGGAACTATTGTTGTTAAGGCTGTAGGCTACCGAAACGCGGGGCTCGAGATTGAAAAACTTTTCAAGCGTGCGGCTTCTGCTTGGACTAATAGTTTCTATGGGTTCTGCTTCTCTATATACTAAAGTAAACGGGTCAAAGACTACCGGATTGTTATCCTCGTAGACAAAGAATTCATCTTGACCAAAGCGGTTGAACTGACTTGCTCTTAATCCGTAACCCACACTGAGCTTATCAGATAATTCATGCTCAACGTCTATGTAAATGGCGTTTTCGTTGGCATATTTTTTTGTTAACTGCTCTTCAACAATTCCTGAATCAGGACTGTTCGGAGTTATTTTTCCGGGGTTGAAGACGTAGTAGGTATTATTCAACCCATAATTGATTTGTAATTTGTCGTTGATGTAGTGTTTTAAATCGTACCTGACGTTGAAGTTCTGTATGCCAGAATCCCATTCAAATCCAACAAAATCAAGCTCCAAACCATAAAAGTAATCTGAATAAATTAGGGAAAGATTTGAGAAGAGTTTATCTGAAAAAAGGTGGTTCCATCTAAAGTTACCTACAGCATTTCCATAGGTGTTCACAAAACTATCGTTAATACTAAAAAGGTCCCTGCCAAAATATCCTGAAAGATAAATACTGTTTCTCGCATTGATTTTGTGGCTGAACTTGGTGTTTACATCATAAAAATACGCGCTATTGTTAATGTCGAACAGTGGTAAAAAAAGGTGGGCGTAAGAGGCTCTTCCTCCTACCAAAAAAGCGGTCCTATCTTTAATAATTGGCCCCTCTACCAATAACCGACTGGCTACTGCTCCAATTCCGCCGGTGACTTTGGTCTCTTTACTGTTCCCCTCTCTTTGAAAAATCTCAAGCACTGAAGAAACCCTTCCTCCATATCGTGCAGGAATCCCACCTTTAAAAAGTTTGATATCCTTGATGGCATCTGGGTTAAATACCGAAAAGAAACCAAAAAGGTGTGAAGAATTGAATATGGTGGCCTCATCCAATAAGATAAGATTTTGGTCTGCTGCTCCTCCACGGACATTGAAACCCGATGATGCTTCACCGGCATTGGTCACGCCCGGTAGTAAAACCAAGGATTTTATTACGTCGGCTTCGCCTAAAACCACGGGAATCCTCTTAATGGTCTGAACCTTCAAGGTATTTACACTCATTTGAGGTGTCTTGATATCCATTCGCTCAACGTCCTCTGTTACCACGACCTCTTCCAATTCTTCGGTTTCCATTTCCAATTGAAAATCTAACTGTTGATTGGAATTCAAGGAAATAGTTTCCCTGATATCACTAAAACCTAAAAACGATACCAAAAGATTGTATTCCCCTTCTGGCAGGGTTATCGAGTAGAATCCATATTCATTTGTAGTGGTACCAGTGCGCAACTCCGGTATGGCAATCGTAACGCCGATCATGGTCTCGTTACTTGCGGCTTCCCGTACAGTTCCACTTATCGTATATCGCTGTTGAGAGAAAGAATGAAATGAAAAAGTTAGAAAAAGGAACAGGAGGAGCGTCTGTTTTTTGGGCATGTGTTTGGTTTTGCTTGTGACTCTAGAGAACAGGTTTTGTGTTAATCCTATCAAATATATCATTCGACCCTTATAAAATCAACATCGAATTCGCTTAAAGCGAAATAGCCAAATGGGAAGTTATCAGGATT
>NZ_JANQIH010000172.1 GCF_028282265.1 Allomuricauda sp. | reverse complement strand
CCATGGAGCGTCCGGAAGAGTATCCTCAGTTGACCATTCGCGTTTCAGGCTACGCCGTAAATTTTGTAAGGTTGACCAAAGAGCAGCAGATGGAAGTAATCACGAGGTCTTTTCACGAATCGATGTAGACCTGGTTGTTTTGTAAGCATCCGGAAGGGATTCAAAACTCCTTTCCGGATGTTAAACCCACATAACCCATTTTCCTATCAAAACAGAAACGAACACTTTACGAGTACATTCCATTGAAACGTTCGGAACGCACGATGGTCCCGGAATTCGGCTTGTCATATTTCTGCAGGGCTGCAAATTAAGATGTGTATACTGCCATAATCCAGATACTATAGACATGTCAGGAGGGAAGGAATACGCCATTGAAGAATTAGTGGCAATGACCCTTAAAATGAAACCTTACTTTGGTGAAAAAGGTGGTGTTACGGTATCAGGAGGGGAACCCTTATTGCAATCCAAAGAGTTGGTTCCTTTTTTCAAAAGACTCAAGGAAGAGGGTATACACACGAATCTGGATACCAATGGTAGAATTCTAAATCACTTCACAAAAGAGTTATTGGACGATTATACCGATTTGGTCATGCTCGACATCAAACACATGACCGAGGAAGGTTTTGAAGCAATCACGGGGATGCGCAATAAGGAAACGACCTTCAATTTGGCAAAATACAGAGAAGCATCCGGTAAGAAAATGTGGTTGAGGTATGTGCTCATTCCAAGTATTACTGATGAGCCCGAACTGCTTCATAACATGGGCGAATACTTCAAGGATTACCAAAGTATTGAAAAGATTGAGATTCAACCCTACCATAAACTGGGCGTTCATAAATGGGAAGCCTTAGGGTGGGAATATCCGTTAAAGGATGCTCGCGAAAACACTAAAGAGGAAATACTGGCAGCGAAGGAAATTCTAGAGAACTATTTTAAAGAAGTTGCGATTAACTAAATACCAAAAAGTAGATGAATATGGGCACAAAAAAGACAAAGAATCGTTGGTTGATAGCTACCTCTGCCGTTGGAATTCATATTTCGATAGGGTCCGTTTATGCGTATTCCGTTATAACAAATCCAGTTAAGGATATTTTCGATATTGAAGGAAGTGCGGTAAAATGGGCTTTTAAGATTGCCATTTTGCTTTTGGGTCTTTCAGCAGCGTTTTTGGGTCGTTGGGTAGAAAAAGTAGGTCCAAGGATTAGTGGTACGGCAGCTGGCGTATTTTATGGCATAGGTATCTTAGGTTCTGGGCTTGCGGTTCAATTGGAGTCTTTGCCATTGTTCTATTTATGCTACGGAGTTATCGGAGGTATCGGTCTAGGAATTGGATATATTACCCCAGTGAGTACTTTGGTGAAATGGTTTCCTGATAGACGTGGTTTGGCAACTGGGATGGCAATTATGGGATTTGGCTTTGCAGCTCTGATTTTTGGACCCATAATGCAAATGCTATTCGATGGAATTGGAGTTTCAAACGCGTTTTATGTATTGGGTGCTGTTTACATGATTTTGATATTGATTAGCGCGAGTTACATGCAAAAACCTCCTGAGGGATATGTTCCGGAAGGATTCAATCCCGAAAAAGGAAAAAAAATCAAGGCGGATATTGCCAACATAGATGCCAATGCCTCTTTGAAGACGGTGCGTTTTTACTACATGTGGATAATGATGTTTATCAACATTGCCTGTGGTATTGCCATTATAGCGGCAGCAAGCCCTATGATGCAGGAAAAGTTAAATTACTCTCCTATGGAAGCTGCGGCCATTGTTGGCTTGATTGGGGTTTTCAATGGTTTCGGAAGAATTCTATGGTCCGGTCTTTCGGACTATTTGGGACGTGCCAATACCTACATCATCTTTTTTGCCTTTCAAGTTTTGGCGTTTTATTTCTTACCAAAAACTTCAATGGAAATCGTATTTCTTATCCTTCTGTTCACTGTAATAACCATGTATGGAGGTGGTTTTGCAACACTTCCAGCATTTTTGGGGGATTTGTTCGGAACCAAACAGCTTGGAGCCATCCATGGTATGATATTGACCGCTTGGGCGCTTGCAGGGGTTGTGGGGCCCACAATTTATGATGTCGTCAAAAAAGCTACAGGTTCCTTAGACGCTACCTTGGAAGTCTTTGCGGGATTGTTCGTTGTTGCACTTATTGTGTCGTTATTAATGAAGCGTGTTGTGAGCAAGGCCTACAAAAAAATGGACAAAAAGCTGGAGCTTGCCAACAGCTAATCTATAATACGTGACATTTTCAATTTAAGGCGAGAGCAGCTTTTTATATGGATTCAATCCACTTTTTGGCATTCACAAAAGCTTCCAACCAAGGAGAAACCTCATCTTTGCTATCCTTCGGATAGTGGGCCCAATTCCAAGGGAAAATGGAACGCTCAATATGCGGCATAGTGACCAAATGCCGCCCGGTTTTGTCACAAAGCATGGCGGTATTGTAATCACTTCCATTGGGATTGGCGGGATATCCCTCATAACCATATTTGGCAACAATTTCATAGTTTTCCTCGGGAAGGGGTAAGCTGAACTTACCTTCACCGTGTGAAATCCAAACACCCAA
This sequence comes from Allomuricauda sp., assembly GCF_028282265.1. Taxonomy (GTDB): domain Bacteria; phylum Bacteroidota; class Bacteroidia; order Flavobacteriales; family Flavobacteriaceae; genus Flagellimonas. The sequence goes on along the minus strand of NZ_JANQIH010000172.1, from coordinate 2,545 downwards.
AGTAGTACCTGCCAGAGACGAAAGCATTACAGAGTTGTTCTCTTGAATCTTTACAGACGTAAAGTTGCTCTCATGCTTACCGGAATCGTTATAGGTCATTTTTCCATGGACCTTGTGTTCGGGATTTATAAGTTCGAGTTCCAAAAATAATTGACACCCATTACAGATACCTACTGAAAGCGTATCGGGGCGGTCAAAGAACTCTTTGATGACTTTGTTGGCGCGCTCATTGTACTTAATGGCGCCCGCCCATCCTTTTGCGCTTCCTAGAACATCGGAGTTTGAGAATCCCCCGACGGCTCCTAGAAATTGAATATCCTCCAAGGTTTCCCTTCCGGAGATAAGGTCGGTCATATGCACATCCTTTACATCAAAACCGGCCAGGTACATGGCATTGGCCATTTCCCGCTCTGAATTACTTCCTTTTTCTCTCAAGATGGCGGCTTTTGGACGGCCATTGAGCGGTGTCGAAGTGACCGATACTTGGCTTAGGCTTCGCTCAGCCATTTTTTTTGGAAATTGATATTGCAACGGCTGATTTTTGTAATTATCAAACCGTTCCTTGGCCAATCCTTTGGCCGTTTGCTTCTCATCCAATAAATATGACGTTCTGAACCATGTATCACTTAGAGAGGCTATATTAAGACCAATCTCAACACCTTGATTTTTCAAGGTCAAAGTACCTTCGGATATCACAGTACCCAAACTGACAAATTCAATTCCTTTGGACTCTAATTGTTTTGCCAGGGAATCATCTTTGGCCTGCAATACAATTCCCGAATTTTCGGAAAATAGCAGTTTAATCATATCTGTTTCACCCAATTCGGATAAATCAAGATGGGCTCCTAAATCATTATCTGCAAAGCACATTTCAAGTAAAGTGGTAATCAATCCGCCAGAGGCCACGTCGTGCCCAGCCAAAATTTGATCTTGTCGAATTAATTCTTGAACCGTGTTGAAAACCAATTTCACATAATCCGCACTATGTACCGTCGGTGCTTCATCCCCAATTACATTTAAGATTTGGGCAAAGGAAGAACCTCCTAATTTAAAACCATCTTTGGACAGATTGATGTAATAGATGCCACCACCATCTTTTTGAAAAACAGGTTCAACCACTTTAGTAATATCATTACAATTTCCTGCGGCGGAAATAATTACCGTTCCGGGTGAAATGACCTCTTCATGTTTATACTTCTGTTTCATTGATAAAGAATCCTTTCCAGTAGGAACATTGATTCCCAGGGCTATCGAAAACTCTGAAACAGCCTCAACAGCTTCGTATAGCCTTGCATCCTCGCCTTCGTTCCTGCAGGGCCACATCCAATTCGCAGATAAAGAGATGGATTGTAAACCATCTTTTAAGGGAGCCCAAATAATGTTGGTCAAGGCCTCGGTAATACTGTTTCGACTTCCAGCAACTGGGTCAATAAGTCCGGAGATAGGGGAGTGGCCTATGCTGGTTGCTATCCCTTCCTTTCCCTTAAAATCCAAAGCCATCACTCCACAATTATTTAGAGGCAACTGCAACGGCCCTGCACATTGTTGTTTGGCCACTCGTCCTCCAACGCAACGGTCTACTTTGTTGGTCAGCCAATCCTTGCAGGCCACAGCTTCCAATTGTAGTACTTGTTCCAAATAATCATGGAATCTTTCAAGGGTATATTCCGCAGTTTTATATTTTCTTTTCAAGGTATGGTCATCCATAATGGTCTTGGGAGAACTGCCAAACATGTCACTTAGTTCCAAGTCCATGGGCTTTTCGTCCTTTACTTCAGAATGGAAAGTGAAACGATGGTCACCGGTAACATCTCCAACGTCATACATAGGAGAACGTTCCCGTTGGGCAACCCGCTGAAGGAGTTCTTTGTCTTCCTCGCCAATTACAAGACCCATACGTTCTTGTGATTCATTGCCAATCAATTCTTTTGCGGATAGGGTAGGGTCACCTATGGGAAGTTTGTCCATATCGATTTTACCACCCGTTTCCTCAACCAACTCAGATAGGCAGTTGAGGTGTCCACCGGCTCCATGGTCGTGAATGGAAACAATAGGATTATCATGACTTTCCACCAAGCCGCGAATAGCATTGGAAGCTCGTTTTTGCATTTCAGGATTGGAACGTTGCACGGCATTCAATTCGATTGCGGAACTGAATTCGCCTGTATCAGCACTGGAAACTGCTGCACCACCCATACCGATACGATAGTTGTCTCCTCCAAGGATGACAATGCGGTCGCCCTTTTTAGGCGTATCCTTTAAAGCTTGGTCAGCTTTTCCATAGCCAATTCCACCAGCGAGCATTATTACTTTGTCATAGCCAAGTTTTACCTGACGGCTGTGCGGATTCGCAGCCCCATCTTTGTCACTTCGACTTCGCTCAGTGACGTCTTCTTCGTGTTCAAAAGTGAGTACAGAACCCGCAATGAGGGGCTGTCCGAACTTGTTTCCAAAGTCAGAAGCACCGTTGGAGGCTTTAATCAAAATATCCATAGGAGTTTGATACAGCCAGTCACGCTCATCCATACCTTTTTCCCATGGTCGG
>NZ_JANQIH010000167.1 GCF_028282265.1 Allomuricauda sp. | reverse complement strand
AGCAAGACTTCAAAAAAGACCCGAGGGTGCCAAAGTAGTGGAGATTATTTCCGGTGGTCCGGTTTGGAGAGAGCAAAGTCTGGAAGTTGGTGATGAAATCTTAAAAGTAGGTCAATCAGGCGATGAGCCCATCGATATCGTGGGGATGCGTTTGGATGATGCCATCAAACTTATCAAAGGTCCTAAGGGTACCATAGTGGACCTCACGGTACGACGTGTCGATGGCACAATCGAAGAAGTATCCATCAAAAGAGATGTGGTAGTTCTTGAAGAGTCTTACGCAAAGTCAGCCACGGTAAAGGAAGAGGGCAATAAATACGGTATCATCAACCTTCCAAAATTCTATGTGGATTTTGAAGATTATACGGAAAGAAATGCCGCAACCGATGTGGCTAAGGAGGTTGAAAGATTAAAGCAAGAAGGAGTACAGGGAATTATTCTTGACTTAAGAGACAACGGTGGAGGCTCATTAAAAACTGTTGTAGATATGGCCGGACTTTTCATCAAAGATGGTCCCATCGTTCAGGTGAGATCGTCAGGGCAAAGAAAAGAGGTACATGAAGACAAGGATGAGCGTATTCAATGGGATGGGCCGCTTGTAATCTTAGTTAACGAACTTTCAGCATCTGCTTCTGAAATCTTGGCGGCTGCCATGCAAGATTATAAAAGAGCTGTGGTCATTGGTAGCAAGCAAACCTTTGGAAAAGGAACGGTACAAAACGTAATTCCGCTCGACAATATAGTACGTAGCAATGAGCATGGAGATTTGGGGGCCATTAAGCTTACCACCCAGAAGTTTTATCGTATTAACGGAGGTTCCACACAGTTGGAAGGCGTTAAGAGCGATATCGTTGTGCCAGACAGGTATAGTTATATTGACCTAGGAGAAAGAGACCAAGAAAACCCTCTGGGCTGGGATAAGATTTCCGCAGCGGACTATGAGGTATGGGATGGTTATATCGATTTTGAAACCGCTATAGCCAATAGTAAAAAACGTATGGCAGACAATCCACAAATCAAACTTATTGAGGAAAATGCAAAATGGTTAAAAGAACAACAGGACGAGACTGTTGTTTCCTTAAACTATGATGCTTTTAAAAAGCAGGAGGAAAAAGCAAAATCAAAATCAGATTACTTTAAAGGTTTGAGAGAATACGACTCCAAGTTGACCTTTGAATCCTTGAAATACGAAACTGAACTTTTCACTAAGGACTCGGTTCTTAGAGAAAAAAGAGATAGATGGCATAAGAACTTGGCCAAGGATATTTATGTTGAGGAAGCTATCAATGTGCTTAAAGATTTAAAATTGAACAATATTAAAAGTTCAGAGCGCAGATTGGCTAGTGTTAAGGGATAAAATCAAAAGATAATTTACATCGAACCGGCTTCATTTGAGGTCGGTTTTTTTGTGTCTTTTTTTGCAATTTTGCCCACAATGAAGCGAAAAACAGTTTATACCCTTCTTATCATTACCTGCCTAGTAGGCTTTTGGGTTTTCGAGAATTTCTATACCCCAGCCACCTATTCCAAAAAAACGGATGGGAATCCAGAATCGCTGATTGATTCAGCACTGCTTCCCAGCTCTACTACAAGTGATATAGTTCAACACGAATATTATATGTTATCCTATAGTGAGCCATATGAGCAAGCTGAATGGGTGGCCTATCCTTTGAAACGTGAACATTTGACTCAGGATGATAGGAGAAGACCCTATTTTATTGAAGATCCTAAAGTAAAGTCAAAATCGGCGGACTGGCGCAATTACAGAGGGTCAGGGTATGATAGAGGACATCTTTGTCCGGCGGGTGACCGTAGGTTCTCTGAACTTGCCTATAACGAAACGTTTTATACCAGTAACATTAGTCCGCAGGATAGGGACTTCAATGCAGGTATCTGGAACCGACTTGAGCAAAAAGTGAGATACTGGTGCAAAAAATATGGCGACTTGGTCGTTATTACCGGAGGGATTCTTGAACCAAGTCTAGAAGAAATTGGAGAGGAAGACGTGGATGTTCCTGAAGCCTTTTTTAAGATTGTAATTCGTCATTCAGGGCAGTCTGTCCAGATTGTTTCTTTTTTGATTCCCAATGAAGAAAGCAATCGGTCCTTGGAAGACTTTTTGGTTACTGTTGATGAACTCGAAAAGTCAACCGGATTGAATTTCTTTGAAAAACAGACCACGGAATGGCAGGAAAAAATGGAATCCTCAATAATTCAATCTGATTGGAAATTTTAGATTCCGTCCCGTAAACGATTCGAATCCAGTTTCAGGAAGATAAAGAGCAAAAGAGTAAAAAAGAGCAATCCCGACCCACCATAACTGAAAAACGGAAGGGGTACGCCAATTGTCGGGAGTAGACCAATGACCATCCCGATATTGATAAAATAATGAATCAACAAAATGGAAATAACTCCATAACCATACATGCGACTGAAATCACTTTTCTGTCTTTCGGCTACGTAGATAAGTCTAAGAAAGAACAAAGAAAAGATTAAAATGACCCCGGTTGTACCCAAAAACCCCCATTCTTCTCCAACCGAACTAAAGATATAATCGGTATGTTGTTCGGGTACAAAGTCTCCTTTGGTACGGGTACCTTCCAAAAAACCTTTTCCAAAAAACCCACCTGATTCTATGGCCTTTTCTGATTGATAGGTATTATAACCAATGGTTTTTCGAATCTCTTCGAGTTTCTTTTCGTCTTTTTCAAGGCTTAACCATAGTGCAAAGCGATCTCTATGGCGCTGCTCGAAGACATTTTCAAAAACAAAATCTACCGATAAAGAAAAAAGAATGGCTGCCACGATAGCGCCAACAAACGGGACCAAGGGTATTTTGGTTGACTTCCTTTTGAAAACAAAAATGAGTACCATAAGAATACCTAATCCAATACCTATCCAAACGGTGCCAAACATCAAAGTTGTTGCGAAAAGAACCACCATGATTAACACGATTCCCAAATAATAAAGGGGAAAGCCTTCACGGAAAAGCACAAAAAACAGGGAAAAATAAATTAGTGCACTCCCTGGGTCGGGTTGGGGCAAAATAAGAAGAGCAGGTAACAGAATAATCAAGACAGAGTACAGCTGATGTTTTCTGTTTTTGATGTCCGTTTGTATGTCACTTAAATATTTGGAAAGTGCCAAAGCCGTGGTGACCTTCGCCAATTCGGAGGGTTGAAGATTAAAAAATCCCAAATCGTACCACGATTTGGCTCCGGCAATGGTTTTTCCAAATGGAAACAGTCCCAACAGAAGAACTAACGAAATCACATAAAATATGGGAGCAAAACGTTCAAAGAAACTAGTTTCAACAAAAAGAACCAGGACAATTACAAAAAAGGAAAGAATGATGAAGAAGAGCTGTTTTCCATACAATGTTGAAAAATCAAAGATGGACAAACTCTCATCGGTCAGGGTTGTGGAATAGATATTAATCCATCCTATAAAGACCAAAAGAGCATATAAAAAAACAGTAAGCCAATCTATTCTTCGTACTAGCCCTCTACCAGACATATTCGTTTATCTTGAACGGTTCCCCACTGTAAGGTTTCGCATATTCATGCTCTAGGGTTTTCTCCAGCATCCTTTTTTCCAAATCGGCTCGGGTAATCTCGCCCTTAATATATTTTTCTATCAAAAGTGAGGCAATATGCCCTGCATATCGTGCTCCGTAGTAGCCATTTTCAATATATACCGCAAGGGCGATTTGTGGATTTTCAACCGGTGCAAATGCGACAAATACAGAGTGGTCGGTAAGCTGCATGCGCTCTCCGTCGATTCTAACAAAGTTTTCTACTGTTCCCGTTTTTCCAGCAATCTCTACGTCAGGAATCT
>NZ_JANQIH010000154.1 GCF_028282265.1 Allomuricauda sp. | reverse complement strand
ACACTTTCAAAAATGCGGCAGTGTTGACTGGCATTGCCTTTGAAATGGGAATCATAATCTATCTTTCCGTTAAGGGAGGAAAATGGTTGGACGCCCACTATCAAAATGAAAAAAATATTTTCACGGTAATTGCCACTCTTTTGGGAGTGGCAATTTCTATTTGGGTAGTTTTGCAACAGCTCAAGCGAATTAAATATTGATGTCGAGACTTCATTTGATTACCCAGTTCATTTTGCTTTTAACAGGCATATTGGGCCTCGCTTTTTTTATCCATACACAGATACTATCAAGCTTGGGGCTACCTCCCTACGAAAATCTTATTATTCGTTCCTATTGGGTTAATGGCGTTTTGGCACTTTCCATTTTCATTTTGATCTATGTTTTTCGAAAAAAACTTAGTAACCAAATCGGATTTCTGTTCATGGCGGGCAGCTTCATTAAATTTGGCGTTTTCTTTCTCTTTTTTCACCCCATTTACAAGCAGGATAGTGACATGTCCAAGTTAGAGTTCGGAGCTTTCTTTATACCCTATTTAACGGCCCTGGTTTTAGAGACCGTTTTTGTTTCTAGATTGCTAAAAAAACTGGAAGATTCCACATCGAAATCAAGCTCTTAAAAACCTCAAAAATAAAAGCTTGAAAGCTTTTTTCTTTTTGTAAGAAACGCTTACATTTGCACCGATTTTTGAGAGACCGATATTTTGAGCGAAATGCAAAAAGCCACTTTTACGAGACTTCTACTTATAGCAGTACTTTTTTTAGGTCAATTTTCCTTCGCAAAGGAGACCAAGGAAGCAAAATCTGAAGAGCAAGGCACGGACCTTAAGACCGAGATAAAGGATTATATTTTTCATCACCTTAAAGATTCCCACGATTTTTCACTTTTTTCATATACTAAGGAAAACGGAGAACATAAATATGTGGGCTTTCCATTACCTGTAATTCTATGGGATGAAGGTCTAAAAGTCTTTTCTTCCTCAAAATTTCATCATGGTGAGACCTTGGCAGAGGTTGATGGCAACTATTATAAGCTATACCACAGCAAAATTTACAAGACCGATGCTGAGGGAACCATCAACTATGATGAAGAGCACCATCCTACCAACATAAAACCATTCGACTTTTCAATTACCAAGAATGTAGTGATGATTATCATTACAGGCCTTTTAATGTTGTGGTTGTTCAGCAGCTTGGCTCGGTCCTACGCGAAAAATAACGGAGTTCCTACCGGAGCAGGACGCTTCTTTGAGCCCATTGTGCTTTATATTAGGGATGATATTGCCAGACCGAATATTGGTGAGAAGCGCTACAAAAAATACATGCCCTTTTTATTGACCATCTTTTTCTTTATTTGGTTCTTGAACATGTTTGGCATGACCCCGCTGGGTATAAATGTAACTGGCAACATTGCGATTACTACCGCTTTGGCACTGCTTACTTTTGTGATAACCAACTTCACAGGGACAAAGGACTATTGGATGCACCAGTTCGATCCGTTGGGGAAATCCTTGCCTTGGTACGGAAAAGTGGTATTATACATCATCTTAGTGCCCATAGAGTTGTTGGGACTTATCATTAAGCCTTTTTCGCTTTTGATTCGTTTGTATGCCAACATGCAGGCAGGACACATTGTAATAGGAAGTTTGATTGGGTTGATGTTTGTTTTTAAAAGTTGGATAGGCAGTCCCTTGTCATTCGGATTGGCCTTTGCCATTATGTTGATTGAAGTATTGGTTGCCTTGCTACAGGCCTATATTTTCACCATGTTGTCTGCGCTTTATTTCGGATTCGCCTCTGAGGAACATGAGCACGAACATGAGACGGAAGTAGCACATTAATAAAATAAAGTTGTCATCCTGAGCTTGTCGAAGGATAGACTTTTAATAGTGAATATTTAATTTTTAAACTAGATAGATATGGAAATTCCAGTAATGGTAGGTGCAGGTTTGGTAGTTATCGGTGTTGGTCTTGGTATTGGTAGAATCGGTGGTTCTGCTATGGAGGCCATTGCTCGTCAGCCTGAAGCTTACGGAAAGATCCAAACAGCGATGTTGATTGCAGCGGCGTTGATTGAAGGTATTGGTTTTGCTGCTCTTTTCGCGGTATAATCAAAACAACTAATGCGAAAGGCTGCAACGGTTGGTTGCAGCCCTCGCTTGTTTAAAAATTAAAAAGACTAAAGACAGATTATGGAAAAGTTATTGGAAGAGTTTTCGTTGGGATTGTTTTTCTGGCAGACTTTACTGTTCGGGTTACTCCTGTTTCTACTTTGGAAGTTCGCGTGGAAACCCATTTTGAAAGCAGTCAATGATCGTGAGGAAGGAATCAAGAATGCTTTGGATGCTGCGGAAGAAGCTAAAAAAGAAATGCAGAATGTTACTGCCGATAGTGAAAAGCTTTTGAAGGAGGCTAGGGCAGAACGCGAATCTATGTTGAAAGAAGCTCGTGAAATCAAAGAAAGAATGATTTCCGAAGCTAAGGAACAAGCTCAGACTGAAGGCGATAAAATGATCAAGCAGGCACAAGCTACAATTGAAGCGGAAAAGAAAGCTGCCGTTGCCGATATTAAAGAACAGGTTGCCAATCTTTCCGTAGATATTGCTGAAAAGGTTATCAAAGAAGAGTTGTCCGACAAAAAGAAGCAGTTAAAGCTTGTCGATGACATGCTGGGTGATATCAAATTGAATTAATCCGTTATGAACGAAGGAAGAGCTGCCTCACGCTACGCAAAAGCGACTTTGGATTTCGCCGTTGAGAAGAAAGCTGCGGATGCTGTCGAAAAAGACATGCGCAATATCGCTTCCACCATCGCTGAAAACAAAGATCTGAAAACAGTTTTGGGCAGTCCAGTGGTTAAGGGCGAGATAAAGAAGAAAGCTTTAAACGAAATCTTCAAAGGTAGCCACCAAATTACTATGGGATTGTTGGGGGTATTGACCGATAATAAAAGAATCGACCTTCTACGAGAGGTTGCCCTAAAATATATTATACAGCACGAACAATTGAAAGGACAAGATGTGGCTTATGTGACTACAGCAGTTCCTTTGAATGCTGCCCTTGAAAGGAAAATCTTGGCCGAAGTCACTAAAATCACAGGCAAGAAGGTAACCATTGAAAACAAGGTTGATGAAAACGTTTTGGGAGGATTCGTGCTTAGGGTTGGCGATTTGCAATACGACGCAAGTATCGCCAACAAATTGAACAATATTAAAAGAGAATTTACAAATAGTCTATAAATAAAGCGGACCGATTCGTCCAACGTCTTGGTTCTTACGTCTTATATCTAATAAAATGGCAGGAGTAAAAGCCGCTGAGGTATCAGCAATTTTGAAGAAACAATTATCAGGGTTCGAAGCCACTGCTTCCTTGGATGAAGTAGGTACTGTACTGGAAGTAGGGGACGGTATTGCCCGTGTTTACGGACTTTCCAATGCCCAATACGGAGAACTTGTTGAGTTTGATGGAGGTATGGAAGGTATCGTTTTGAACCTAGAGGAAGATAACGTAGGTGTGGTACTCTTAGGGCCGTCCAAACTCGTTATGGAAGGAGCTACCGTAAAAAGAACACAACGTATCGCTTCTATCAATGTTGGTGAAGGAATTGTGGGCCGTGTGGTGGACACTCTTGGAAACCCAATTGACGGTAAAGGACCAATCTCTGGCGAAACTTACGAGATGCCTTTGGAGCGTAAAGCACCTGGGGTAATCTTCCGTCAGCCTGTAAACGAGCCACTTCAAACAGGAATCAAAGCGGTAGATGCGATGATTCCGATTGGTAGAGGACAAAGGGAATTGGTTATCGGTGACCGTCAAACGGGTAAGACCACGGTTTGTATCGATACCATCTTGAACCAAAAAGAATTTTACGATGCCGGAGAGCCAGTTTACTGTATCTATGTTGCAGTAGGTCAAAAAGCATCTACGGTTGCTGCTATTGCCAAGACACTGGAAGATAAAGGAGCGCTGGCTTATACTACCATTGTAGCGGCCAACGCATCTGACCCTGCTCCTATGCAGGTATATGCTCCTTTTGCAGGTGCTGCTATCGGTGAGTATTTTAGAGATACAGGTCGTCCAGCTTTGATTATCTATGATGATTTGTCTAAACAAGCGGTTGCGTATCGTGAGGTATCCCTTCTTCTAAGAAGACCTCCAGGACGTGAAGCTTACCCAGGTGACGTTTTCTACTTGCACTCAAGATTGTTGGAGCGTGCTGCAAAGGTTATCGATGATGACAAAATTGCGCAAGGAATGAATGACCTTCCAGAGGTATTGAAACCCATGGTAAAAGGTGGTGGTTCTTTGACGGCGCTTCCAATTATTGAAACCCAAGCAGGTGACGTATCTGCCTATATTCCAACCAACGTAATTTCGATTACTGATGGTCAGATTTTCTTGGAGCAAGACTTGTTCAACCAAGGGGTTCGACCAGCGATTAACGTGGGTATCTCCGTATCCCGTGTGGGAGGTTCCGCTCAGATTAAATCTATGAAGAAAGTAGCAGGTACCTTGAAACTGGACCAAGCGCAGTTCCGTGAATTGGAAGCCTTTGCAAAATTTGGCTCTGATTTGGATGCAGCTACTTTGAACGTTATTGAAAAGGGACGTAGAAACGTTGAAATTCTGAAGCAGGCGCAGAACGACCCTTTCACGGTTGAAGATCAGGTGGCCATCATTTTTGCAGGTTCAAAGAACTTGTTGCGAGATGTTCCTGTTGGTAAGGTAAAAGAATTTGAAACGGATTACATTGAATTCTTGAAGGCGAAGCACGCCGATGTATTGAGCACATTGAAGGCCGGAAAGCTAACTGACGAGGTAATAGAAACCTTGACGGCGGTTGCTAAAGACCTTTCAGGAAAATATAGAGGGTAATAAGTGTCATTCCTGCGTCATCCTGAGCATAGTCGAAGGGAAGCAGGAATCCATATGAATAGGTTCTGCATTCATTGCAGGATGACAAAAAGAAGAAATGGCGAATCTTAAGGAAATACGTAGTAGAATATCAACGGTTTCATCAACCATGCAGATTACCAGTGCCATGAAAATGGTATCTGCTGCTAAGTTGAAAAAAGCCCAGGATGCCATTACGGCCATGCGACCCTATGCCAATAAATTGACTGAGTTGTTACAAAACTTAAGCGCTAGTTTAGATGGTGATGCAGGGAGCAAATATGCCGACAATCGAGAAGTAAACAAGGTTTTGATCGTCTCCATTACCTCAAATCGAGGACTATGTGGTGCCTTTAACTCCAATATCATTAAACAATCTTTGTCTTTAACTGGTGACACTTACCTAGGAAAGCAGGTGGATTATTTGACGATAGGCAAAAAGGGGAATGACATTCTTTCAAAAAAGGGCAATGTGGTAGAAAACCATAGCGAGATTTACGATTCCTTGACCTTTGACAATGTTGCTGAGATTGCGGAAAATTTGATGGCAAAGTTCACCGAAGGAGCGTATGATCGTATCGACTTGGTGTACAATAAATTTAAGAACGCGGCTACACAAATTGTGATGACCGAACAGTTTCTTCCTATAGTGCCAACAGAAGGTGATAATCAAGGAAGTGCTGACTATATCTTTGAACCATCGAAGGAAGAAATTGTTGAGCAATTGATTCCGAAGTCATTGAAAACACAATTGTTTAAGGCCATCCGTGATTCTTTTGCAAGTGAACACGGGGCGCGAATGACAGCGATGCACAAGGCAACAGATAATGCAGGTGAATTGAAGGCGCAATTGACGCTTACTTACAATAAAGCACGTCAGGCCGCCATTACCAACGAAATCTTGGAGATTGTTGGTGGTGCAGAGGCACTTAGCAACTGATAAACAAAAATGTTTTTAAAAAGGAATCCTGCTTATCGCAGGATTTTTTTTTTGAATGATGTAACATTTTCTAAGGATTGTATCTAAAGGGAAAATTAATTTAAAATAATCCTTATGAACACAATTAAAAAAGCAGTTGCTATTTTCATTTTGACGCTTTCAATTTCAATCAACGCACAGAATGAGCCATTTAGGGTTCTGGTTAGAGGTAAGGGAGAACCTGTTTTGTTATTTCCGGGGTTTTCTTGTACGGGAGATGTTTGGTCTTCGGTGGTTTCAGAGCTTTCCCAGAACTACGAATGCCATGTTTTCACCTTTGCCGGATTTGGTGATGTTCCCGCCATAGAGACGCCTTGGCTGCCTAAAATCAAAGAAGGGGTCAAACAATATATTGAAGATCATAACCTTTCGAAAAGCACCCTAATAGGTCATAGTTTGGGCGGAACATTAGGGTTATGGCTTGCATCGGAAAAAGGAGCCGAATTTAACCAATTGATCATTGTTGATGCGCTTCCGTCAATCGGAGCTTTGATGATTCCAAATTTTAAAAGTGAAGATATCGTATATGACAATCCTTACAACCAAAATATATTGGCCATGAGTGATGAGGACTTTGGAAAAATGGTAGAAGGAATGGCTTCTGCAATGAGTATGAACACGGAGGCCCAAAAGCAAATTGCCAACTGGATGAAAATGACCGATCGTAAAACCTATGTTTACGGATATAGCGATTTGCTGAAGCTTGACTTAAGAGAAGATGTAGCCTCGATTACGGTCCCAGTAAGAGTTTTGGCAGCAGCCAAACCTTATGGCAAAGAGATGGCTCGTAAAACCTATGAAGAACAGTATAGGAATATGGGATCTTATGACTTGAGAATTGCGGAAAATGCGGCTCACTTTATTATGTATGATGACCCTAAATGGTTTATGAATCAGGTATCGGAGTTATTACCGTAAAGCACTCTAGGTTTGAATTCTTTGTTTGAAAACGTATATCAAGAAAACTATAAAAAAGTCGTTCGCCTCTGTCTTGGCTATGTGAATGGTGATGAAGCTTTGGCAGAGGATTTGGCCCAAGAGGTCTTTTTAAAGGTGTGGCAACATCTACCTTCATTTAGGAATGAGTCAAAAATTTCTACATGGATTTACAGGATTACGGTAAACACATGCTTGCTTGAATTAAGGAAACAAAAATTCAACAAATCAACTGAGGAGGTTGAGAGAGTGCCTATTGAAAGCGATGAAGAGATCACTGATACAGGGTTTCAAATGAAACAGATGTACCATTGCATCCACAGATTGAGCAAAGAAAATCAAAGTATCATCCTATTGGTGTTGGAAGGTGTTCCGCAAAGAGAAATTGCGGAGATAACAGGAATTTCCCATGAAGCGATTAGAGTTCGTGTCCATAGAATAAAAACTAGTTTAACCAAATGTGTACAAAATGAAAACGTTTGAAGATATTCAGTCCCGATGGGCAAACATGCCCGAACCCAAAATACCGAAGAACGGGGTTCATCTCATCATGGAAAAGATCGGAACTCTAAAACGAAAACAACGGATTGCTTCCACGGTTCTTACGTTAACTGCCATCATTTTGCTGTTCTTTTTCTTTTACATAACAGCATACCGCTCCACACCGACCATGTTGGGTCTTTTTATGATGATAGGGGCTTTGTTGGCGCGAATAGCTCTCGAGGTAATAAGCACTAAAAGCCTTGGCAGATTAGATGTAAAACATGATGCCCTAAAGTTTAAAAGAGGTTTGGTCGCACATTTTTCTAGGCGTAGATGGATTCATTTTTTGATAACACCTGTAGCATTTATTACGTATGTCGTAGGATTTGTAATTCTGCTACCGGGGTTCAAGGAAAGTCTTTCTGCAGGATTTTACACGTACGTCGTAGTCTCTTCGATTGTGATTTTGGCTTTTTTGGCCGGTTTCATATCGTTTCATATCTATAAAGAGCATCTAATACTTAAATCATTTAAGGTTAGGGAAAGCTAAGGCTGATTTTTTATCTGGCACCAATTTTGGTTTTATATATTTGAAAAATCAGAAATTAGGAACCATGCGAATTTATTTTCAGGTCTTAGCACTTATGTTATTGTCATTGGGATGTTCATCACAAAAAGATTTGGCCAAAGCACCACCCATTGACTTCGGCAATCCAAGTTGTAGGCAATGGTATGGGGGCACAGAACAGAGTGACTCAGGATTGCTCCTGGAAATCCCAGTATTGGGAGAGACCTCGGAGATTGAAATAAAACAAGCATTTTTTAGGGGAAAGATTACTGATTTTAGTTGGGAGACACGAGGTGAATCAAAAGTTTTGATTGCGGATTTCAAAAACCCAGTGCGTACCAAACCTGATATTGTTATGGATGCCGACCCAAAAAAGGAAGTGGGCAATCAACCACCAAGTTTAAATAAGCAGGAAGATTTCCCCTTTGAATTGGATTCATCAGAGGCTATCTTAAGTTATCTTGAAAAAGGAAAAATCAAATACTACAAGATTGTAGGAGTAAAGGAAAAAAAGCCCCTTCTCTATCAAGAAAGGCCCAAAAACTAAACCAAATTCAAAACTTCTTGGGGTTAATGCCTGACCTCGACTTCAGGGTTTTATGTAACTTGCAGCTAGGTTTATCGGAATTGAAACGAACCCATTCGCATTGAACCCGTTAAAAAAGCTATTCAAACAGACTTTCATTTATGGCGTGGCCACGGTTTTACCTCGGGTCATTTCGTTTTTTTTACTCCCTTTATACACTACGGTATTTGAAAATGCCGCAGGTTATGGGCAATACACCAATATCTATGCTTGGATAGCCATATTCAACGTTTTTCTGGCTTACGGCATGGAAACGGCCTTTTTTCGCTTTTATAACAAGAACGAAAGCAAAAACAAGGTGGTTTCTACAGCCCTAATATCCCTTATGGGGTCATCGTTGCTGTTTTTGGTGTTGGCTTTCTCTGTTAAGAATTGGTTGGCAGGTGTTACCAACATTGACCCTGACTTTATAAGATTTACAACCTATATTTTGGTGTTGGATGCCCTGGTGATTATTCCATTTGCCCTATTGCGAGCCCAGGAAAGACCAATGAAATATGGAATCTTAAAAATCATCAATGTTGCTATCAATCTTGGTTTCAATGTGTTTTTTCTTCTGGTATTGCCAAAGCTCGCCATGGAAAGTCAGGAGGGACTTTACACCTCATTATATAAAGCAAACTGGGAAATTCAATACATATTCATATCCAATATTTTGGCCAGCGGCCTAACCTTATTGTTCCTTTTCCCAACCTACTTCAAGGTTACATATCGATTCGACACCAACCTTTGGAAGCAAATGTTGAAATATGCCGGTCCAGTTATGATAGCAGGGGTTGCCTTCACCATCAATGAGGTCTTTGATAAAATACTATTGACCGAGTTATTACCAGCTGATATTTCGGAAGCTGAGGTGGGCAAATATGGAGCTTGCTACAAATTGGCTCTTTTTATGACCCTATTTGGGACTGCCTTTAGAATGGGAGTTGAACCCTTTTTCTTTAGTCATGCCAATACCGAAAAGCCGCAAAAAACCTATGCCGAAATCACAAATTACTTTGTAATACTTGGGAGTACTATTTTACTTACTGTTGTTGTTTTTGTTGACCTTTTGGCCAAGCTTTTGATTCGCAACTCAATTTATTGGGAGGCGCTTAATGTGGTTCCCATTATTCTTTTGGGAAGTTTTTGTTTGGGAATTTACCATAGCTTGTCGGTATGGTACAAGATAACAGACCGAACCCGTTTCGGCGCATATATTTCCTCCGTGGGAGCCGTCCTTACCCTTATCATTAACTTTGCTTTGATTCCAAGTATGGGATATATGGCTTCTGCCTTGGCCACTTTGGTCGCTTATGCCAGTATGATGTTGTTATCCTATTACCTTGGGAAAAAATACTATCCAATTCCATATAACTTGCGCAAAATAGTATTTTACCTATCTGTTTCTATCATTTTTGCCGCACTGTCATTTTATGTTTTTAACCGAAATTTAATAGCGGGAGGCCTCTTACTTTTGCTATTTTTGGGTATGCTTTACAAGCTTGAAGGGGATAAACTCAGGTTGATTTTTCAGAAACCTCGAAAGATTTAATCTGTGAAAACAAAACGATTTTTCTTTTACATATTTCAAAGGGTTTTGTGTCTAAAATCAACTGTACGGAACCTAATTAAACGAAACTGAATGAGTGCGAAAATAAAAGTGATTAACAGGTCCAAACACCCGTTGCCAAACTATGAGACCATAGCTTCCGCTGGAATGGATTTAAGGGCCAATCTTGAAGGTCCCATTGTCCTTCAAAGTTTGGAAAGGGCCATTGTACCAACGGGTATTTTTATGGAACTTCCTATAGGTTTCGAGGCGCAAGTTCGCCCCAGAAGCGGATTGGCGGCAAAAAAAGGAATCACAGTGTTAAATGCACCTGGTACCATTGATGCGGATTATAGGGGAGAAGTTGGAGTAATTTTGGTAAACATTTCAAAAGAGGAATTCGTAGTTCAAGATGGAGAACGAATCGCACAAATGGTCATTGCCAAACATGAACGTGCCGAATGGATGGAATCCCAAACCCTAACCGAAACGGAGCGGGGTTCTGGAGGTTTTGGAAGCACAGGAACACAATAAAACCGAATACTAAATACGTTATACCTTAAGAACACATGAAAATTATTGTCCCCATGGCGGGAAGAGGCTCCCGATTACGACCACATACCCTTACAGTGCCAAAACCACTGATACCGGTTGCAGGCAAACCCATTGTGCACAGACTTGTGTCTGATATCGCAAAAGTTTTGGGGGAACCCATTGAGGAAGTTGCCTTTATTTTGGGAGATCCCGCATTCTTCGGTGATGATGTAGTGGAGAGTTTGACCGAACTGGCCGAAGGCCTTGGCGCCAAAGGTTCCATATATCGACAAGACCAACCTCTTGGTACGGGCCATGCCATCATGAGTGCCAAAGAATCTCTAAGTGGTCCTGCAGTAATTGCCTATGCAGATACCCTGATACGAGCAGATTTCGACTTGGATAAATCAGTGGACAGTGTGATTTGGGTAAAACAAGTTGATAAACCTGAAGCTTACGGCGTCGTTAAACTTAGTGACGCAAGTGAAATCGTTGAACTTGTTGAAAAACCCAAGGAGTTTGTTTCGGATTTAGCGGTCATCGGAATTTATTATTTTAAGGATGTCGGCCAACTTAAGGAAGAATTACAGTACGTTTTGGACCATAATGTCATCAATGGGGGAGAATATCAAATCAATGATGGCATAAAGCGTATGATGGAAAAAGGCATGAAGTTTGTGCCAGGCAAGGTAGATGAATGGATGGATTGTGGAAACAAGGACGTTACCGTAGAGACCAATCAAAGAATGCTTGGCTTTTTGGAAAATGATGGAGAGGAACTGGTCGCTTCGTCAGTCACCTTGGAAAATGCCAATATTGTAGAGCCATGTTTTATTGCCGAGGATGTTGTCATCAGAAATACAACGGTAGGGCCTTATGTTTCAGTGGGAGCAAAGACCGTTTTGGAAAATTCAACGGTAAAAAATAGCATAATCCAAAGCAATTCAAAAATAATGAATGCGAACTTGGATAACGCGATGATTGGGAATCATGTGGTTTTTGATGGAAAATTTGAAACCGTTAGTTTAGGGGATTATTCAGAGATGATATAAAATTGATTGAAAGAAATTGGGTTAAAGCCAAGCGCATGAGGGGATTAGCGATTATATGTGGGTTGATATTTCTTTTTCCATTTGTATTATGGTCACAGGAGGAAGAGAGTGCTGAGGTTTTTCTTGACGAATATACCGATGAGTTTCAAGATTCCTTTTTCGAGGCTCTAAAACAGAAAGGAATCCAAAACTACGACAGGGCCGTCACCCATTTATTGAAGTGTAAGGAACTTGATGGCGATAATAATGTAGTGGACTATGAATTGGCGCGAACCTATTTTCTAGATAAAAAATACCCCCAAGCGGAGCAGTATGGTATTGCCGCACTTAATGCCGACCCATCCAACTATTGGTATTTGGAAAATTTGGTTAGTATACTGGACAAGCAGGGGAATTCTATTGAGAGTCTTCAGGGAAATATTCCTGTTCTTGAGGGTCAAATAAAGGAGAATTTGGCCAATGTTTACTTTCATAAAAGAAAATACAAAGAAGCGCTTGAAACACTCGATGGTTTGACCGGGGACTCTTCCGTTGAAAACTTAAGAAGAAAAATTAAGGACTCCATGCAAGCGGTTAACAAGGGGGCCGGGAAAAAATCTACAGAAAAAGAAACGAAGGAGAAAACCAAAGATGACCCTGTAGCCGATTATCGCAACCGTATCGACAAGTTGATCTTGAACTCAGATTATGAAGGTTTGGAAAAAGTGGCGAAGGAAGCCTTGGATGAGTACCCTTTGCAACCTTATTTTTACTATGCTTACGGCAAGGCGTTAACACAGTCATCAAGAGAAAAAGAGGGAATTGAGGTTTTAATTGATGGGTTGGATTATTTGTTGGACGACAATTCACTTCGTAATAAAATATATCAAGAATTGGCGAAAGCCTATGCATCTTTAGGTGATGAAAAAAGAGCAAACGAATATTTGGGAAAAATAGAGCCGGGATCGTAATGATGAAATGGAGAAAAATGAAATGGGCGATATTTTTGGTTAGTTCCATATTGGTCTTGGTTTCTTGCAAAAGCACCAAGGGCATTAGTGCTGGGGAAGTGGTTGAAGGTATTTCAACCAAACGGATTATTCTGAACCACTATGAAAATGAAGCGGATTTCGAAACACTTCGAGGAAAGGTCAAGATTGATTACTTCAACGGAAAATCAAACCAATCGGTATCAGTGAGTTTTAGGATGCGGAAGAACCGAGTGATTTGGATTAGTGCTCCATTGGGTATGGTTAAGGCCCATATTACGCCTGAAAAAGTCTCTTTTTACAACAAGCTTCAAGGAGAGTACTTTGATGGCGATTTTGGTTATTTAAGCCAGCTTTTGGGAACTGAACTTGATTTTATTACAGTTCAAAATTTGATATTGGGCAATGCGCTGTTGGATTTACGACAAGACAAATACATATCCAGCATCCAAAGTGGAA
>NZ_JANQIH010000151.1 GCF_028282265.1 Allomuricauda sp. | reverse complement strand
GAACAAAGGCTTAAGCGTTTGTTCGATTTCTTCAAGATAGTTTTTGCTGACAGTAAGATCCATGAGGATCAAATGATCCTTATTGAAAAATATGCTATAGGATTGGGGTATTCTTTGGACGGAGCCAAAGAATTGATTAAAAAATCATTTGATATTTTCTCAGGAAGAATAGATTTTGAGGCCTATCAATATCTTCTTGACCATTAAGAACTGGCCAAGGCCATAAACTCCTCAGCTTTTTCTACCATCTTTCTGCTTCCGCAGAAAAAAGGAGCCCTTTGATGCAGCTCAGTGGGCTGTATATCCATAATGGGATTAAAGCCGTCACTAGCCTTTCCGTTGGCCTGTTCGGCCAAAAAGGCCATGGGGTTGCACTCGTATAACAATCGCAATTTTCCATTATAGGCTTTACTGCTTTTAGGATACATATAAATTCCACCTTTGATCATGTTTCGATGGAAATCCGATACCAACGAACCAATATATCTAGAGGTATAGGGTCGGTCACCTTCTTCCATCTGACAATATTTGATGTAGTCTTTTACCCCTTGTGGAAAATGGATGTAATTCCCTTCATTTACCGAATAGATTTTTCCGGTTTCAGGGAATTGCATGTTGGGGTGGGAGAGGTAAAATGTTCCTAACGCGGGATTCAAGGTGAAGCCGTTTACCCCATCTCCGGTGGTATACACAAGCATAGTCGACGTACCGTAAACAAAATAACCTGCTGCAATCTGATTTCTGCCGGGCTGCAAAAAGTCTTGTAAGGTAACTGGAGTACCAACTGGAGTAACTCTTCTATAGATAGAAAAGATAGTACCCACTGATACGTTTACATCAATGTTTGAAGAACCGTCCAATGGATCGATTAAAACAATGTACTTATTTTGGTGTTTTTCGTCGAAGCTGTTGATTGCAATGAAGTCGTCTTCCTCTTCCGAAGCAATTCCGCAGACAATTTCACGATTTTTAAGGGTTTGGATGAACTTTTCATTGGCAAGCACATCCAGTTTTTGTTGGTTTTCCCCCTGGATATTGGTATCCCCAGCGGCCCCAATAATATCAACAAGGCCAGCCTTGTTCACTTCGTGATTAACTACTTTTGCGGCCAACCGAATACCGTTAAGAAGACGGGATAATTCCCCTGAAGTGTATTGAAATGAATTCTGATTGGCTATGATGAATTCCCCAAGTGTGATATGTTGTTTTTCAAACATGGAAGAGTGTTTTATTTGAAGGCAAATATCGGGTATTTTGTGATACTACATCGTTTTCGATGAGGTTTAGTTTTAGATATTTATAACTTTGAGTTTTATTTGTAACAATATGGAATTTGCAATTCGAGAAGCTCGTAAAGAAGACATGAATCAGGTCATCGGCTTGATTCAGGAATTGGCGGAGTATGAAAATGAACCTCAGGAAGTTGAGGTCACATCTGAGGATTTGATAAGAGATGGTTTTGGTAAAAAACCACTTTTTCATTGTTTTGTCGCCGAAAATCTTGACCAAATCTTGGGCATCGCCTTGGTATACCCTCGTTATTCTACCTGGAAAGGGCCTGTGATTCATCTGGAGGACCTAATTATTACAGAAAAGGCGAGGGGCAAGGGAGTCGGATCAGCGCTTTTGGATGAGGTTGTTAGGTATGGATATGCCCTGGGGGTAAAACGAATCTGTTGGGAGGTTTTGGATTGGAATGATCCGGCCATCACTTTTTATGAAAGCAAGGGTGCAAAGGTAATGCGAGATTGGGACGTGGTTCAGTTAAATGAAAAAGGAATTGAAGCATATATAGAAAATATAAATTCAGAAAAGATTACATGAGAGTTTTTAAGTTTGGCGGTGCATCTGTCAAGGATGCAAACGGAGTGAAGAACTTGGTAAGGGTATTGCAAGAGGTCGGATACAGCGACACTTTTTTAGTGGTTTCAGCCATGGGAAAAATGACCAATGCCATGGAAAATGTGGTTGAAGCTTATTTTGAAGATAAGGATAAAGTATCTAATGCTTTACAAGAAGTGTTGGAATATCATAATGCCATTTTGGTTGATTTGTTTGAAAACAAAAATCATCCTATTTACGCAAAGGTCAAGGCTCTTTTTGAGGAAGTAAAGGGCTTTTTAGCGTGGAACAAGTCGCCAAAGTATTCATTCGTGTATGATCAGGTAGTGGGTTATGGAGAACTGATTTCAACCACTATTGTAAGTGCCTATCTCAACGAAGTAGGAATACCCAATGTTTGGCAAGATGTACGGGAGTTGATTAAAACAGACAGCTCGTATAGAGATGCAAGGGTAAATTGGGAACGTACCCAAAAAGAAGTCAATGAAAAAGTAGACGTTACCAAGCTCAATATTTCACAGGGATTCTTGGGAAGTGATGACAATAACTTTACCACGACACTAGGACGAGAAGGGTCGGATTATACAGCCGCAATTTTGGCTTATTGTCTTAATGCCGATTCGGTGACTATCTGGAAAGATGTTCCTGGGGTATTGAATGCTGACCCCCGTACTTTTAAGGAAACCCAACTTTTGGACCATGTTTCGTATCGAGAGGCTATCGAATTGGCTTTTTATGGAGCTTCCGTGATTCATCCCAAAACACTTCAACCCCTGCAGCGCAAGGAGATTCCTTTACATGTAAAGTCTTTTATTGATCCGTCAGGGAATGGGACCAAGGTTGCTAAGGGTCAGGGAATCTCACCTGAAATACCTTGCTTCATTGTGAAGAAAAATCAGGTTTTATTAAAACTGTCCTCCCTTGACTTCTCCTTCATAGTTGAAAACAACATAAGTGAAATCTTCAAATTGTTCCACGATCACCGCATGAAAGTAGATCTCATTCAAAATTCAGCAATAAGTTTCTCTGTTTGTTTGGACAACAAGTTTGGAGGATTGCCATCCATGTTGGAAGAGCTTAAAAGAAAATTCAAGGTGGTCTGTCATGAAAATGTTTCATTATATACCATACGCCATTTTAATGATGATGCTTTGAAATCCTTTCAAAACGGAAGAACAGTTTTGGTCGAGCAACGAGGCAGGGAGACGGTCCAGCTGGTTGTAAAATAAATTCGTTTGGGTTTTAATTGTTTGCTTCCCTGTTTGGGTTATTTCCTATATTTACCTTTACCTAATTGATAAAGCATGGGGTTGGTTTCGGCGAAGGAAGTAGCAAAGGTGATTCATGTGAATCGGTATGGCTTCTTAGGCACTTTTATAGGTTGGCTTTTGATGGTGGCTACCAAAATGACCACCATAAATCGTTTCTATAACAGAAACCGAGAGCTTGATGGCCCCGATTTTTTGGATGCTATCCTTGAGCACTATGAAATAGATTTCGAAATTCCTGAGGAAGACCTAAAGCGACTACCGAAATCTGGGCCTTTCATTACCATCAGCAATCATCCTTTGGGTGGAATCGACGGAGTTTTATTGCTGAAGCTAATGTTGCAACAGCGCGAGGATTTTAAAATCATTGCCAATTTTTTGTTACAACGTATTCAGCCTTTGAAACCCTATATTATGCCTGTTAATCCTTTTGAAAGCCATAAGGACGCAAAAAGCAGTGTCATGGGTTTTAAGAATGCTCTTTCGCACTTAAGGGATGGTCATCCCCTTGGAATTTTTCCGGCCGGAGAAGTGTCTACTTATAAAGACGGAAAGTTGGTCGTGGATCGCCCTTGGGAAGAAGCGGCCATTAAATTGATACGTAAGGCGGAAGTACCTGTTGTGCCTATCTATTTTCACGCTCGAAACAGTCGTCTTTTTTACCGACTTTCAAAGATGAACGATGTCTTTAGGACCGCGAAGCTTCCATCTGAGCTAACTACCCAAAGCCGAAGACCCATAAAGGTTCGAGTGGGTCAGCCCATATCAGTCGATTCCCAGAAAGAAGAAGAAACTTTGGATGGATTCACAGAGTTGCTCCGCAAGAAAACCTATTTACTGGCTAATGCCTTTGAAACGGAACGATTGATTGATAAGGTGCCCACATCGCTGAAAATTCCGAAGTCCCCTAAAAAAATTGCTTCCGCCGTTAGTGTGAAGGTGCTTGAAGGGGAGATAGAAAAGCTTAGGGAAAAGGATTGTAGGTTGCTCCAAAGTAAAAACTACGAGGTTTACTTGGCCCAAGAGAAAGATATGCCCTTTATCCTAAAAGAGATAGGTCGCCAGCGCGAAATTACTTTTCGGGAAGTAGGAGAGGGAACCAATAACGCCATTGACCTTGACCAGTTTGATTCGTACTACCATCACCTTTTTCTTTGGGATAATGAAGAGAAAATTATTGTAGGGGCGTATCGAATGGGATTGGGGTCCCAGATATTTGAAAAATATGGGATTGACGGGTTTTACCTTCAAGATCTTTTTCGATTTGAACCGGAGCTATATGGAATGATGAGGAAATCCATTGAAATGGGGCGGGCCTATATCGTAAAAGAATACCAGCAAAAACCGATGCCGCTCTTCTTGTTATGGAAGGGAATCGTCCATACCACTCTAAGACATCCAGAACACAAATACTTAATTGGAGGGGTAAGTATAAGTAATCAGTTTTCGAATTTCTCGAAATCTTTGATGATTGAATTCATGAAATCCAATTATTGGGATCCTTATGTGGCGCAATACATTCGTCCCAAAAAAGAGTTTAAGGTGAAGCTCAACGATGCTGATAAAGAGTTTGTTTTTGATGAAACCCAGGCCGACCTCAATAAATTTGATAAGCTTATCAGCGAAGTGGAACCTGGCAGTCTTCGTTTACCGGTATTGATTAAAAAGTACATTAAGCAGAATGCGAAAGTTGTTGCTTTTAATGTGGACCCCCTTTTCAATAATTCAGTGGATGGATTGATGTATATTAAAATTGCCGACCTCCCCGAAAGTACCGTAAAGCCGGTTATGGAGGAATTCCAAGCAGAATTGGAACTTAAAAACCCCTAAAATGCCCTACCGCAGCATTTTCTTAACAGTAGTTTTCGCGGTTTTTTCCATAGTTTTTTGTTCAGGACAAACATTAATTTCAGGATATGTCAAAGAGACTGGAACAGAGCAACCTTTGATTGGGGCATCGGTCTTTTTTGATGGAACCACTTTGGGTACTGTTACTAATCGGAACGGTTTTTTTGAGCTTAAAAAAAGGGAAGAAATGACAGCTACTTTGGTAGTTAGTCATATCGGATACAAAACAGCTCTGTTCGATTCAGTTCAAGCGAACATGGGTGTTGTTTATTTAAAACCAAAGTTGATCGAACTGAATGAGGTGGTTTTGGAAGAGGACATTTGGGACAGAAAAAAGAAAATGAGGATATTTTTGAGGGAGTTTCTGGGAGAGACACGAGCTGCCCGCGAAACCACAATTGCCAATCCGCAAGATTTGATACTTCATTATAGCAATTCGGAAAAGACGATGTATGCCTTTGCCAATGTTCCGCTTCAGATTAAGAATGAGTATTTGGGATATGAAATCAACTATGTTCTCGAGAATTTTAAGTTGATTTTCAGTAATAGCGAGAAATTGGATCCTAAGATTGAAAGAACCTTTAATACCGGCAAGTCTTTTTTTGTAGATAAGAAAGGGGCAAAATCCATCCGAAGGCGCAAAAAGGTGTATCAAGGGTCCACGTTGCACTTCATGCGTTCTTTGTACCAAAAGAAATTGAAGGAAGAAAGCTTCAAGGTTTATAGAAACGCTTTTGAAACAGATTCTTATTCAGTTTTATTGTTGGAACATTCAAAAACCGGAATTGCCCTAGTTTCATGCAAGGAAAAAGAACTTTACATCACCTATTTGGATAGCTTTGGTTCCCTCATGAAAATGGAAGGCAACGTATTTTTTATCGATTCCTTCGGAAATCACACGTCAAAAAAGCCCATTCTTTTTGGGGGAGACATGGGAACAAAAAGAATAGCCGACCTGCTGCCCTTAGATTATGAAGAACAGTAATAAGCCTTTAATTTGTGAGCTCTTCTTTTATAAACTCATAGCAAAACTCCTTGATTTCTTCTCGTGTCTTAAAAAAAGCTTCATGAATTTCCTGTTCTGTTCCTTTAACTTTTGAAGGGTCTGAAAAGTTGTGGTGTATTCGCTCAGCGTTTTTAGCGGGAATGAACGGACAATTCTCTTTGGCGTGATCACATACGGTTATGATGTAGTCCCACTCAATCCCTTCGTATTCATCCACATGATTTGATGTGTGGTGGGAGATATCAATGCCATCTTCTTTCATAATGGCAACCGCTCCCGGATTCAGTCCGTGGGTTTCGATACCAGCGCTGTAAATCTTTGCCAATGAATCTTGGTAGCTGTTCAAATAGCCATGGGCCATTTGGCTTCGGCATGAATTTCCTGTGCAGAGGACCAATACGTTTTTCATAGTTTTTTTGATTTGATGATTAATCTATTCCTACTTGGTTACTACGTTTTTCAAAAAGGAGGTTATCCTTCCAAACCCCATGTATTTTGCCAACCCGTTCTCGTTTTCCGATAAATCGGAAGCCTACTTTTTCATGGAGATGTATACTTGCCTTATTCTCTGGGAAGATTCCCGATTGAATCGTCCAAAAACCGGCTTTTTCACTTTCATCGATAAGCTGTTGCAAAAGTGCTTTCCCAACTCCCTTTCCACGACTCAAGTTTCCCACATATATACTGACCTCGCCAACACCTCCATACACACATCGACTGGAAACAGGAGATAAAGCTGCCCATCCCAACAGCGTTCCGTTTTCTTCCACCACTAATCTACATGATTGGATATGCGCTTCGTCCCAATGCTCATAGGAAGGGATTTGCTGTTCGAAAGTAGCTATGCCCGTTTCGATACCTTCCTTATAAATTTTGGAAACAGACTCCCAATCATCGGGACTCATTTCACGTATCTTCATGGTATAACAAAGTTAGCAACAACCGCTTCCAGGCGCACAACAATTCGCCAATTCTTTTTGACTTTCGTGAGTTTCAACAGGTACGCCACAGGTTTCTTTGGCTTTACAGTCTGTTTTTTTGACTGAGAGGTGAAGAATTAAAGCATTTTTACCGATGGAGTAGCCTTGAACAAAGAGCTGGGCGGTGTGAAATGTTGTGTTGCTATATTCAATTTTCAGTTCAGCATCTTGGGTCATGGGGTGCATACGGTCTACTTTGTTAAGAATGCCCAACGCCTTATAACTTGACATGAATTCCTTTTTATCTGTTTCCTTTGGACTTTCCCATAGCTGCACAATGGTTTCTTTCCAGAAATCTGTTCCTGCACCACAATCAACGGAGTCAATGGTGATATTTTTAACCTCGGTAATATGATAGTTGGCACCAACATATTTGCCAGGTAGGTATTCGAACATAAGTTCTTTGTTTTGGTTGGATTTAAGTAGTTCCAAGAATTCTTTCGTACTCATGATTTAACAACAATTACGGTTAATATTGGAAAAAAAGGTGTGAAAGGCCTCCTGCAGTTCAACCCATCTGTTCTGGTTTATGCAATAGCAAAGATTTTTCCCTTCAAAGGTTCCTTCGAGCAGGCCTATTTTTTTGATTTCGTTCAGATGTTGTGATATGGTAGGCTGTGCCAACCCGATAACATCTACAAGGTCGTTACAAATACAAGCTTCCTGTTTGCTGATATATTCCAAGATAGCAATACGTGCTGGATGCGCAAGAACCTTGGCTGCTTGTGCGAGCTCATTTTGCTCTACCGAAAAAATATGTGCTTTTGTAACCCCCATAATAATTTAATATTGCAATATTACGATAAAATCAATAAATAAAAAAGCCAGAGGATGTTTTTCTGACTTTTTTTAGTGTTTTATAGTCCCTTAAACCAGTTCTGGAAATACTCTCCTACCAAGAACACAGGTTTTTGATTTCCGTTGATGGCACCGACCAAACTAACTATCCAAAGAATGAGGGTCAAAATCACCCCAATGAAATTCACAATTGGAATTATTCCCAGAATAAAACCGATTAACATAATACCCAGCACCTGTCTTATATAAAAGGAACCTATTTCGGTCTTGTTGCTACTGTTCATGATAATAGCGATAATCCATCCAATGACGGTAAGATGGGCTACGATCGCAACGGTCTTTCCACTTTCCGGGTTTGCCGGGTCAAAAGCTTCTTTCACATCTTCCTTGAATTCTTGGGCAGCTTCTTTGGCTTCATCTGCAAAATCCTTTGCAGCCTCTTTAGCCTCCTCAGCAGTTTCCTTGGCGGCTTCCTTGGCTTTGTCAAAAGCCTCTTCCGACTTATCTCCTAAATCTTTTTTTTCTTCAGACATGGTATTTACTTTGTTGGTTGTACATGTCTAAAAATAAGGATTATTTCGTTTGCTCTAGGAACGCTTTATCAACAGGCTCCCATAGTTCAATTTTGTTGCCTTCTGGGTCCAATATCCAACCAAACTTACCATAATCATATTCTTGCATATCACCTACAACGGTTACCCCCTCATTTTTCAAAACGTCCAAAAGCTCTACCAAATTTTCAACCCTAAAGTTCATCATAAACTGTTTTTCACTGGGTTGAAAGTAGTCGGTATCTTCATTGAAGGGGCTCCATTGTGTCATACAATCATTGCCCTCTTTATCCTTCCACCAGAAACTCCAGCCGTAATTGTCGGTTGGAATGCCCAAGTGATTTTTGTACCATTCTTTGATGTTGTCTGGATTCTTGGTTTTGAAGAAAAACCCACCCAATCCTGTTACTCTATTTTTCATTTCCTGTTTTTTGTGTTGTTTTCATATAAGCTTATCCAGTCTTCTGGAGTCATTTTTTGGCATAATTCCGCAATCAATCCAAAAGGAATGGTATCTGGGTTTTTAAACCGAATGCAACTCTTTCCCATGTCCAATTTGGTCTTGACATATTTCGGATACTCTGCGGTAAACCAATCCGAAAGTTCTTGGTTGGCATAAATGCCAGAATGGTAGAGCGCGACAAAGTGCTTCTGCGAAGCAATATTGATAAAGGGGAGAGGTAATTTCGGGTCACAATGGTAACCTGAAGGATACAATGAATGTGGTACTACATATCCTATCATTTTGTAACTGATACACTCTTCGAAACCTTGGGGCAAGTTGGTCTTTACAGTTTCCCTAAGCTTTGAAACAGCTTCCTTACGGTTTTCTGGAAGTTTTTCAATGTACTCATCCGGAGTTTTGGCTTCAATGGTCATAGTGTTATTTATTTACGTTGCAGTATCAATGCTGAAATCAATGAGATGATAAATCCAATAACAAAAACGGTCAT
Organism: Allomuricauda sp.; assembly: GCF_028282265.1. Taxonomy (GTDB): domain Bacteria; phylum Bacteroidota; class Bacteroidia; order Flavobacteriales; family Flavobacteriaceae; genus Flagellimonas. The sequence goes on along the minus strand of NZ_JANQIH010000151.1, from coordinate 30,179 downwards.
CCCCATGATGGCAAAAGTGAAAATGGGATTGCTGAACATTTCCTTTTGGGATTCCATTTCGGCCAGTTTCACCTTAAATTCTTCGGCCGATAGTCTTTCCTCCATGTTTTTAGTGGTTTGTTCGTAATAGTTATCCATAAATTCTGGATTCAGCACTTCGGTGTAGATGACATCCAAAATACCAAATACAAAAGCAGTTATTAAACTAATTAGAATACCAATGGTCAACGCTTTTTTAAAACTAACCTTTCCATCATTTTCATTGTCCCTAAAATGTTTTATTCCGAAAAAAACAAAACTCAGGGAGACAATCATGGAAACATACCCTAAAACCTCTTGGGTGGAAAGAGGAAGGTCATCAAGAACAAACCAGCTAGCAAGGAAAAGAAGACAAATGGCAATGGCACCATAAGAACCATACCGTATTACTGTTTTTTTCATAATCGAGATGTTTAAAAATGATTAGGTCAAATGTAGGTTGAAGTGGCGCTGAAGGGGTCATACTAAAGTACCAATTTCCTAGTACTTTCGTAGGATTGGGGCTATACAGCTATGATTTTCAGCTCTTTTGCTATCTGTATGGCCTGGGTTCTTCGTTTGGCGTCAAGTTTCACCAGTAGGTTTGAAACATGGGTTTTAATCGTACTCTCGGAGAGATGGAGTCTTTCACCGATTTCTTTGTTTGAAAGTCCTTTGGAAATCTGGACAAGAACTTCGTATTCCCGCTTGCTAATACCGAGATGTTTTACTTTTTGTTCGTCAATTTGATGGAGGGTCGCGTCTGTTTTTGGACTAGACCGCTTATTAATATAAACTCCAATGATGAAAAAAAGGATGGCAATTATGGAAATCGCGGTTTCAATTCCCAAATCTCCAGAAATATATGAGTATTCGCTAAGCTTGAAGAGAGCCAGCAAAGCGATGATAAGGGCTGAAAAAACAAATACGGTCTTCTTCACCCATTAAATTTAGCAAAATCTTTCCTTGACCTTATCCACAATGGTCTGGGCCAATTTTTCTTTGCTTTGCTTCGTCCAACCGGCCACGTGAGGGGTCAAAAGCACATTTTTGGCTTTTCTTAGATATTTGAAAGCCTTCGGTTTTTGAATGAACATGTTTTCGAAAGATTTCTTTTCGTATTCCAAAACGTCCAGACCAGCTCCCGATATTTTCCCGGATTTTAGTCCTTGCACTAAATCTTTGGTGACCACACACTTGCCTCGAGCGGTATTTAAAAGCCAAAATGGTTTGTGAAACCCATCTATGAATTCTGAATTTATCATTCCAATGGTACTTTCTGTTTGAGGAACATGAAGGCTTACCACATCTGATTTTTGCTGGAATTCCATGATGCCTACCTGTCTTGCATTTTCATCACCAACACCTCCGATAATATCATAACAGATGACCTCTACTTCAAAACCGTTTAGTTTCTTGGCAAAAGCCTTCCCCATATTACCATATCCAATGATACCCACCGTCTTTCCATCCAATTCGTCACCGCGATTACCTTCCCTGTCCCATTTGCCTTTTTTAACTTCTCTATTGGCCTTGGTCAATTTATTCATGAGGGCCAAGAGCATTCCCAAGGTATGTTCCCCAACCGCATTACGGTTTCCTTCGGGGGCCGAAGCCAAAAAAATGTCTTTTTGCTTCGCATATTTGGAATCAATATTTTCAAGACCAGCGCCTACACGGCCTATAAACTTTAAGTTGGTGGCCTTGTCCAAAAATTGCTGATCTATAGTAAATCTACTTCGGATGACCACACCATCATATTCATGTATCTTATTTTCTATTTCTTCTTTGGAAGAGGTGTAATCTTCATGGTTTTCAAAGCCGAGTGCCGCGAACTGATCTATCAATAGCGGGTGATTGGTATCCAGATGGAGTACTTTCATATAATATTGGTCTTATCGCAATTTACAATTTCCGACTAAATTTCAAATCGTAAAGAATTAGAAGTGTTCGTGTATACATTCGGTCGAAATATGAATGGACATATTTTATTTTTGTAAAATCAATTAAGTGGGAATGGGCAATTTCAATTCGGTGGACCTTGTGATACTATTAGGTGTGGCACAAGGTCTTTTTTTGGCAATCACCTTGCCCATGGTCCATCGTACCAATACCCAAGCGAACATTGTGCTGTCCATTCAGATTGCATTGGCATGCATGGTGTTATTTACCAAAGTGGTCATTTTTAAGGCGGAGCAGTTCTGGGTCATTCAAAGGGCAATTTTACTCGAGCCGTTTATATTTCTCTATGGACCGTTAGGTTACATTTACTTGAAAAGATTACTTGAAAAGGGAAGTGAGAAATTTCAATTGCATTGGAGCCACTATATTCCGGCCTTGATTTACTTTGTTTATTTGGTGTACTTAAATATACTTCCCACCGAAACTTTTGCCAACAAATGGATGGGTGGAGATTTTGCCGTTCCATTTTTTTGGGCAGAGCTATTGGCCTTGGTGCAAAATTGTATTTTTTGGTACTTCTGCGGTCAGCTCATTTTTCAATATCAAGAAAGGGAAACGTCACAACTTTCGTTCATTCAAGGGACAACATCGTTTATTAAGGCGATTCACGTTCTTGTCGGGTTTATACTTTTTCTTTGGGTCCTAAGTTTTTTGAACACGTATTTCCTTAAGCTTAGCTTTTGGTATGTAAACTACGATATGGTTTGGATTGGAATTCCTGTGCTTATTTATATTGTGGGATATTATGCTTTAAGGCAGCCAGAGATTTTTAGAATTCAAATGGATACCAAGATTGGCAAAGCGCTAAACAAACAAAGGTTGCCAGAATCCGAAATAGAGCTGTTAAAATCGAAGTTGGAAAACCTCATAGAAACCGAAAAAGTATATCTTAAGAATGAACTTACCTTAACGGATTTGTCACAAGAGTTGAACACAACTACCAATAACCTGTCCTGGCTTCTCAATAACATCTACCAAAGCAGTTTTTATGAGTTCATCAATCGATACCGAATACAGGCTTTTCTTGGCAAAATCAAAAATAACGAACACATGAGTAGAACCCTTCTTTCACTTTCATTGGAAGTTGGGTTCAATTCAAAATCTACCTTTAACAAAGCATTTAAGTCGGTCTTGAATGACACCCCTTCGAATTACATAAAAAAAATGGGGGTGTAATTGGTTTAGCTGTATACATTGAGTCGATTTGCGAGGATTTTCCCTTTAAACTAGCACAAATTTTAAAAGAAAAACCTCATGAAAACAATCAAACTCAATGTCTTTAAAAGGATTGCGGTTTTTTCCGCATTCGTGTTTCTCACGTCGTCCTGTACCGATGACTTTATTGGAAAGGTTTCCGAAAAGGCCAAAGTGGAAACCATTGTGCCCAACTTCCCCGGTAATGATGGTGTATCCATTGACCGACAAGGAAATGTATTAACCAGTAATTTTGGCAACTTCTCAGGAACCGAAGTTCTGAGGACAATGCCTAGAACTGGAGAATTTGAAATTGCTGTGGATAGTGTTCTGGCACCTACAGGAAATGCGGTAGACCGACATGGAAACATATATGTGGTCAACAATATTCGTTTCACCGCGCAAAATGATGGCACTACCGAAGCCGATGTTTTGAAGGTGGCACCAGACGGAAGTCGTACTGTTCTTGCTACTTTACCTGGATTTCCTTCAGGACTGACCTTGGACAATAAGGGTAACGCCTATGTTTCAAATTTTAGTTTTCCGGGAGTCCATAAAGTAACGCCCCAAGGTGAAGTCACTGTGTTCGCAGAGGATGTACGTCTTGGAGGTTCGGTAGGAATTGATTTTGACAACAGGGGCAATCTTTATGTCGGTAATTTTGTTTCTGGAGAGATACTTAAGATAAAAAGGGATGGTGCCATAGAACTTTTGGCCACGCTACCCATCATTGTGCAGGATTTTGTTTTAGGTTACTTAACCTTTTTTGCTGATTCTCTTTTTGTTACGGCTATAGGGGAAAATGTGATTTACAGGGTAACGCTTTCAGGTGATATGTCGGTATTCGCTGGAAACGGACAATTGGGAACAATCGATGGCGCCTTGGAAGAAGCTTCTTTTGCATCCCCAAATGGTATTGCTGTTGACCCACTGCGTAAAGTAATTTACATTTCGGAATTTGCTTCAGGAGGGGGGCTGAGGGCCATAAAACTAAAATAGGTATACCAGTCACTATTTTTTGAACCGATGGTTTTGAGGAATCATCGGTTTTTTTGTGCCAAGAAAATAATGAAAAGGGTACTATATTTTGGGATACTTTGTTTGGGTCATTTCGTGTTGAACATCACCTGTATGGGCGGTGCTCAACTTTTCAAAAAGCATCACATGGACCTCCTCACCATTTTTGGTCATCGGATTGTGTTCCACTCCTTTGGGAACAACAATGATTTCGCCCTCCTTTACAATTTCGGTCCTATCCCTGAACTGCATGTAAAGTGTTCCTTTGACTACTTGGAACAACTCGTCCTCATTTTCATGGGCATGCCATACAAACTCTCCTTTTAGTTTGGCCAATAGTACTTGCATGTCATCCACCATTGCAATTTGGTGTGGATGCCATTGCTTGGCAAACTCGGCATGTTTTTGTCGAATATTGATGGACTTCATAATAAAAGATTAGATTCCAAGTATTGATTTGGCAATGAAGAAATAAATCAAAATCCCGAAGATATCATTGCTCGTTGTAATGAAGGGTCCTGTAGCAATGGCTGGGTCAATCCCCCTTTGATTTAAAAACAGAGGGATGAAGGTTCCTATGATTCCTGCTACCACAATAACGGCCACAAGGGATAGTGAAATTGCCAAAGCCGTATTAAAGTTTCCTTTCCATAGCCAAGTGGCAATCATTAAAAGAATGGCCAGTATCACTCCGTTTAAGAGGGCCAGTAACATTTCCTTTACCAAGCGGTTCCCAATGCTTCCCTTCAGGTCATCATTGGCCAATCCCTGAACGATAATAGCGCTAGATTGAACGCCAACATTTCCCGCCATGGCGGCAATAAGTGGAGTAAAAAAGAAAAGAATGGCATGCTTGGCGATCATTTCCTCAAATCCATCCATAATTGCTGCAGCTCCCAGACCTCCAAAGAGTCCTAATATCAACCATGGGAGTCGTGCCCGGGTAAGCTCCCAGATGCTGTCATCGGCTTCTACGTCTTGAGAGATACCCGCTGCCAATTGATAGTCCTTGTCCGCTTCTTCCCGAATTACGTCCACAATATCATCAATGGTAATACGACCGACCAACCGACCGATTTCATCAACTACTGGAATGGCCTCCAAGTCATATTTCGACATGATTTTCGCCACTTCTTCCCCTTTTTCGTTGACATTTACCGAGTCTACCTTGGGAATGTAAACATCTTTGATGTGCGTAGTGGTGGAAGTCGTTAACAGGTCTTTTAATGATAGTCTTCCCTTTAGTTTATCCTCATCATCAACAACATAAATGGAATGAACTCGTGTAACGTTTTCAGCTTGGGAACGCATTTCCTTTACACAAGTGAGAACATTCCAATTTTCGTTCACTTTTACGAGCTCTTTTGCCATAAGTCCGCCTGCTGTGTCCTCGTCATACCGCAAAAGGTCGACAATATCCTTGGCGTGTTCACGGTCCTCTATTTTAGCAATTACATCTTGAACAATCTCTTTGGGGAGTTCGCTTACGATATCTGCAGCGTCATCGGTATCCAATTCCTCCAGCTCGCCTGCGATTTCAGCCGCAGAAAGGTTGTTCAAGACGGACTCTCGCATATCCTCATCCATTTCGGCAAGGATGTCGGAGGTTTTTTCGCTATCAAGAAGTTTGATCAGGTATGTGGCTTCCTCGACATTAAGTTCATCGGCAATCTCTGCAACATCGGCATAGTGAAATTCCTTCATCATCGACCGCAGAGTAACGTTGTTCTTATCTGCAATCAACTGTCGAATATCGACTAAGAGCTCATCTGTTAACTTAAACGGGGTCATTGGCAATTTGCTGAGTAAGCGCCACAAAGTCTGATACTCCCAGCTGTTCGGGGCGCTGGTCAAATATAGTATCTTCTTTTAGATTTTGGGACAGGTTAAAGGTTTTAAGGCTATTACGCAAGGTCTTTCGTCTTTGGTTGAAGGCAGCTTTGACCACTTTAAAAAAAAGATGCTCATCACAGTCCAGTTTAAATTTAGGTTTACGTGTCAAGCGCAGTACGCCCGATTGAACTTTTGGGGGAGGATCAAAAACTTGGGGATGCACTGTAAAAAGATATTCGGACTCATAAAAAGCCTGAACGAGAACAGAAAGAATGCCATAGGTTTTGCTTCCTGGTTTTTCGCAAATGCGTTGGGCTACTTCTTTCTGGAACATTCCTGAAAACTCTGGGATTTGATTTCTCATTTCCAATAACTTGAAAATGATTTGGCTTGATATGTTGTAGGGGAAATTGCCGGTGATTCCAAATTGCTCATTTCCGTAGAGCTGCTTCAAGTCGAACTTTAAAAAATCGGCCTCTATGATGTTGAGCTTTTTGTTTTTCTCAAAAACCTTTGGATGCTCCAATCGAAAACTGTGATTCAAGTACACTATGGAATCGGCATCTAAATCCATAGCCACTAAATCCACCCCGCGAAGCAATAGGTATTTGGTAAGCACACCCATTCCCGGGCCAATTTCAAGAACATTGTCGTACCCTTCAAGGGTCAAAGTGTCTGCAATGCGTTTCGCGATGTTTTCATCGGTCAAAAAGTGTTGCCCCAAGTGCTTTTTGGCGATTACTGCCGTGGGCTCTTTCCCGTTGATATTTGGATCAAACTTGCCTTTGCCAAGTTTTTTTTTCTTTTTTCTGGACACGGGAAGTTTTTCTGCAAGTTAGTTGGAATTTTCGACATAAACCCAAGCCTTTTTTCCCGATTTCAGTTGAACTTTCATCCTCTTATAGGCATTAGTCTCATAAATGTCGGCTTTTTCCAAGTCTGTCTCCGTAACCTCATAGGCTATCCCTTCCACTTCATGCTCTCGCTGGTCCGTTTTTTTAACCAAAGGATAACGTTCATAGATCGCCCCTTCTTCTTTTTTGAAGCCGATGATGATGTCTTTGTGCCCTTTTAAGACCCTTCCAAAAATATAGGTCTGAACCTGTAAATCTTGAAGTGTGCCATATGTGAAGAGAAGGTCCAAGAATCTAAGGAATTTGTTGGCTCACCACTTCCAATTCGGTCCGAAAGGCCACGAATTTATCTGCGAAAAGAGCCATGCCGTCCTTCCTTAGTCTTTCTGCATCCTCGTTGTAATAGGCCTGCAGGGTCTCGCGGTCCTTTGTAGTGTATTGCACAGAATAGGTTACACCCCCCATATCTTCTTCAACCAGTACTTTCACCATTTTGGCATGGGAGAATTTTCCTGTCGCTAACATATCCGGAATGTGCTTGTCCCGCATCCAAAGCAGCCATTCATCGTGTACACTTTCGTCGATGTTTATGGTAACGTTGTAAATCAGCATTGCTTTTTGGTTTGATTTACCAAAAGTAGAGAAGAATCAATTAATGGCATCTCCACGAAGTCTTCTAAAGTGCTTTCGAGCTTTCGGGAAATAATAACTGTCTTGGTAGTTATATATGATTTTTTCGTAGTGGTACTTGGCTTTTTCAGGTTCGTTGAGAATGTTCCGATACAACTCTCCCAAAGCATAATGGGCGTCGTCTGCCAAAATGCCATCTGAGTAAAATTCTACAATCTTTTTATAGTTAAATTCAGCATCCTGATACCTTTTTTGCTCCACAAGCAGCTCACCCTGTTTTAAAAGGGCTTCATCTTCTATTTGTTCTCCTTTATGATTTTGAAGGATGTCCTCCAACGAAGCTATGGCTTCTTCCGTTTTGTTTTGGTAGCCCAACAAATCGGCCCGCGCATATTTTTTCAGAGCGGTTTGGGTGGAATCCTCCAAAGAATTATCAGAAATCAGAAGGCTTAGCTGCATGGCATCATTGGCAATAAGTTGGGATGTCGAACCACGCAAGACCTTGAGTTGGGTAAGTGCCCAGTCGAAGTCGCCTTTATAGAAGCTGGTCTGTGCCACTTTAAATCGAGCATCCTGACCTAAAACATCATTTTTTAAACGTTTTTGAACCTGTGTGAAATAAATCAGGGCTTGATTAAATTTTTGATCATACACCAGAATATCACCCAAGGTCATTTTTAAGTAGGCTTCAACCATTCTACCGAGGGGGAGTTGTAAACTTTCCTTTAGCAAGGCGATAGCAGGTGAAGGAGTATTTTTTTTGAAGGTCAAAAAGTTGGCATAGGCAATCTGAAGCTGCTGGGTCTGGGCTTGATTGCCATATTCTGCAAGTAACTCAAGATACTTCTCTTCAATTTTTTCAAGCTCTTTCCCATTTGACTCTTCCAATTCGATATCAATAAGGTGTAAATGGGCGTTCAGTCGTACAACGAGATCCGTACTATTTTCAACAATGAACTCAAAAATGGAGGTGGCGGTTTCATTGGCCCTGTCTTCCAATGCAATTTGCCCTAAATCCTCGATTCGCAATAAGGAGGCCTCGTCGGTACGTTTATAAATCGCCTTTTCCTGACCAAATGCACTCCTGTATTGTTTTTGCTGAACAAAAAGCCAACTCAAAAGCTCATTCCAGAGTACATCGGGATTTTGTTGGGCATTTTTTAAGAGGACCTTTTTTAGAATCTCATTGTTTTCATTGGTCGGTTCTTCAGAAATGAACTCATCAATATTGCGGAGCACGTTGGACTGGGAAGTCTTACCTTCAACTATGATATTGAGATACGAACGAAACATTTTTTCAATATTTCCCTGTTCACCATAAATGCGCGCCAACTGAAAATCGTAATTGAGGTCAGGTTTAAGGGCCATAGCCCTGGTATAGGCCTGAACGGCTTGGTCCAATAGGGCATATTTTTGAAAACGATAACCAATGCTATAGCCAAAATTTGGATTTTCATCTATTTTTTGAATTGCTCTATCATAATAAGCCAAAGCTTTTTCTGGCTCTTCCTTAAGGGTATAGTTGTACCCGAGTTCAATAAAAAAAGTGGGAAAAGCATAGGTTTCCTCAATTTTTTTTAGAAGAAAGTTTTCAGCATCCTGATAGCGCTCCAATTGTTGGTAACAAGCCACTAAACCCTCAGCATAATCGGTACGTCTTGGATTTTTTTTGACCAATTTTTCGAAGAAAACAACAGCTTTTTCGTAATCACCGTCATTGAAGTACTGCTTGGCCAAAAAATCTTCCTGGCCATAGGACACACTTACAAGCAAGAAATGGGCAATAAATAGGAAGAGATAACGCAATACTTTGTTTTATATCAAATATAACGTAGAAACTGAATGGATTCTGTTAAGCGAATCCAAATATGTTGTTATTACGACTAGTTGATTTCCTCAAAACCGCAGTAGGGGACCAAGACTTTGGGAATTTTAATACCATCGGCCGTTTGGTAATTTTCAAGAATACCAGCCAAAACCCGTGGTAAGGCCAGGGCACTTCCATTTAAAGTATGGGCCAATTGGCTTTTTCCATTTTCATCTTTATAACGCAGCTTCAAACGGTTGGCTTGATAGGTTTCAAAGTTGGATACCGAACTGATTTCCAACCAGCGATCCTGGGCTGTTGAAAATACCTCAAAGTCATAGGTCAAGGCTGAGGTAAATCCCAAATCGCCTCCACATAGTCGAAGAATACGGTAGGGGAGTTTTAAATCCCTAAGAATATCTTTTACATGTTCCACCATGTTGTCCAGGGCTTGGTACGAATTGTTGGGATGCTCTATACGCACAATTTCTACCTTATCGAACTGATGTAAGCGATTCAACCCACGGACATGAGCCCCGTAACTGCCCGCTTCTCTTCGAAAACAAGGGGTGTAACCCGTATAGGTGATGGGAAAGTCTTTTTCATTTAAAAGATCTCCGCGGTGCATATTGGTTATGGGCACTTCAGCTGTGGGTATAAGGTAAAGGTCGTCTACCTGAATATGATACATTTGACCCTCTTTATCAGGAAGCTGCCCGGTACCATACCCAGAGGCTTCGTTGACTACCAAGGGAGGTTGCACCTCCGCATAACCAGCTTCTGTATTTTTATCCAAAAAATAGGAAATCAAAGCCCGCTGTAGTTTGGCCCCTTTTCCCTTGTAAACAGGGAATCCGGCCCCGGTAATCTTGGATCCCAGTTCAAAATCGATGATATCGTACTTCTTTGCAAGCTCCCAGTGGGGCAGTGCATTTTCCACAAGGGTGGGAATGTCACCTTCCTTGAAAATTTCTTCGTTATCTTCATCTGTGTTACCTGCAGGAACTGAAGGATGTGGGATATTGGGAATCTGGTACAGTTGATTTTGCAACGCTTCAACAGTAGCATTGAGATCATCCCCCATTTTCTTGGATGTTTCTTTTAAGTCAGCAGTTTTGGTTTTAAGAGTATTGGCTTCCGCCGCCTTACCAGACTTAAAAAGCATCCCAATTTCTTTCGAAAGTTTGTTCGATTCGGCCAGTGTAGCATCTAAGTTCGTTTGAATGGAACGTCTTTTTTCATCCAAATCCAAAATACTCTCAATCAAGGGCTTGGCATCAAAGTTCCTTTTTTTCAAGGCCTCCAAAATGGCTTCCTTGTTTTCCCTAATAATTTGTAGTTGCAGCATGGCCTAATTTTGAACGGCAAATTTATAAGAATCCATCAAGTGGAACAACTATTCTTCACCCTGTGAAGGCTGTATCCATTCATTATGGGAAAAGTGTTTCCATGGAACGCTGGCCAAATCTACCTCGGGATCTATGAACTCAGAATATTTACCATCGTTTACCTTAACGCGATTGATGACAAATACCTGTATGTCTTCACCTTTCTTGGCATATTCTTTCTTTAAACGCTGCGCGAATTGCCAGGTAAAGTCAGGATAGCAAGCTACCTTTCGCTTTTGTTTTTTGGTGAGATAGTCGTTAAGCTCTATGAATTCGGATTCTTGGGTCTCCTTGTTGACAACTTTCACTCGAATCGTTCCCGAACGACTTCGTAACATCATCCGCCAGCTCAATCGATGCCCTTCTTCGGTCCAAAGAACATCATCGGGATAGGTATGATGCCGAAGGGGCAGTAAAAGTTGGATGACAAAGTAAATGGAAAGGTATCCCAAGATGAGTTTATGATTTTTTGGCAGTACCATCTGTTCTTCCATTTCTGCAGGCTTGTTCCTCAAAAAGATTCTTCGAATGGTGGAAGGTTCATAAAAGAAAACGATAAACGCCAACGCGAGATAAGGAAAAATTCCTATTTGGAAAACGATGCTATTGAACAAATGGAAGAATATGGAAAGGGCAAAGGCAATATTTCGCGTAGGCTTCCAGAGTAGGGCCGGTACGACCAGCAAATCGAAAATTATCCCGAAAACAGCAACCCCGGTATGGACCCATTCCAATTGCAAAAAATCCCCTATTAACCAATAGTCTTTTTTCCCCCTCATCAAAATTTCGATAATGCTAAAGTCCAACCAATCTCCATAAAGTTTGGCCACGGACGCATAAGTGTAAACAATGAACAATTGAAGGATTATCAACCATCGAATGTAATTGTGCATAGTTTTTGACCTGAAACCTGGATTCAGCTTACTGTCCAACGAGACATCACGACTTGCGGGGAACAAAGCCATAATAAAGGCTAGTAGCATTAACAGGTAATAGTGGTTGTTGTACGAGGTTTTTTGCATCAGGTAGACCCCAGACCACATTATTGCAAACAGAAAGGCACTCAAGGTGTACCTATACCCCAAGGTTATCAGAATTCCCAGGGTCCCCATAATGGCAAAATAAATGTACATGCCATTTCCAGGCAGGGGTTGAAGCCATTCAAAACCAATGAAGGAGAAGGTGAATTTTGGCTCTATCATGGTTCTTCGAACCCAACCTGTTGCTATGGCCCCATAGCATTCCGCAATTATTAGTAATCCATAGAAAATGCGAAATGTCACCAGTTGGGCATTATCGATTTTTTTAAAGAGGAATTGATTTAGCACTTTACCTGGCAATTAATTGTAATGAATGTTCTCGGTCTTTTTTTAGTTGTTCCTGAAGTTCCTGAACGGAATCAAACTTGTGCTCATCGCGTATACGATGTAATAAATGGACCTGAACCTTTTGATCATAGAGGTCTCCTTGATAATGGAAAAAATGAATCTCGATGCTCTTCTCATTGCCCGATACGGTAGGGTTGTAGCCGATGTTCATCATCCCATGGTGCTCTTTACCATTTATTTTTCCTTTGATTACATAGACTCCGTTCTTGGGCACCAATTTGTACTTTTCTTGAATATGCAGGTTTGCCGTAGGAAACCCGAACTTCTTACCTAAACCCTTTCCCTTTTTTACAACCCCAGTGAGCATATAAGCGTAATTCAGATAGCTATTTGCGGTTTTTATGTCCCCTTCAAGAAGTGCATTTCTGATTTTGGTCGAACTTACTGACACATCATCGATTTCTTGCGCAGGTATTTCTTCAACCTCAAAATCCAATGTGCTTCCAAACGAAATCAAATCTTGAATGTTGGCATTTCGGTTCCTCCCGAACCTATGGTCGTAACCGATTACTATTTTTTTGGTGCTCAATGAGTTGACAAGAACGTCTCTTACAAATTCGGTAGCGGAAAGGCGGGAGAACGCTTTGGTAAAGGGATGAACAACCAGATAGTCAAGTCCAAAACTTTCAAGAATTTGCTTTTTTTCATCCAACGTATTAATGAGTTTAATATCCGTGTCCTTTTGCAAAACCATTCTTGGATGAGGGAAAAATGTAAGGACGGTAGATTTCAAGCCAGAAGTTTTGGCATCATTTATGAGGCGTTCCAGTATCTTACCGTGGCCAATGTGGACGCCGTCGAAAGTGCCAATGGTCACCGCGGTTTGAAACGGACTTTTAAATTGAGAAATACCTTGGATTGTCTCCACAAATATGAGATGCTAAAAAAGGCTTATTTTTGAATTAACTTACTCTACTTATGCATGAAAGCTAAATTACATCTTGTTTTTTCAATTTCCATATTTTTTAGTTCCTTTTGCTTATTTGCCCAAAATGATTATTGGCAAGTTGTTTCAACTACCTCTGAATTGAAAAGTCCTTCGCTTTCCAATATTGAAAAGAAGAAGCATCAAGTGTTTGAACTTCAGGAAGACGTATTCCAAAAAAAGCTCAACGAAATACCTATTAATGGTAAGGACGATACTGTCATTTATCTTCCTCATGCGAAGGGAGATTTTGTCCCCTTTCTACTTAAAGAAACCTCTGTGTTTCATCCAGATTTGGCAAAAAAGTATCCGGAAATAAAATCGTACACGGGAAGAAGCCTTGATGGAAAGTATCGTGTAAAATTGAGTAGTTCGCACCATGGACTTCAGAGTATGATTGTTTCCTTGGAGGGAGGAAAAACATCCTTTATGGAATCGGTTTCCAATAGAAAGGGGTCTTACGTGATTTATGATAGAAGCGCTGCTTCGGTCAAGCAAGCGTTTGCCTGCGAAACTGAAAAAATACAACAATCGGTTGAAAAGACCATCGTGCCATTGGTGGATGACCAGATACTAAGAAAATTTAGGATTGCTGTTTCCACCACGGGGGAATATACAGTTCACCATGGAGGGACCGTAGCGGATGCCTTAGCTGAAATAAATAAGACTTTAACCAGGGTTAATGCGGTGTTTGAAACGGATTTGGGGGTCACCTTGGAGTTGATTGCAAATAATGACCTTGTTATTTTTACAGACCCAACTTCCGACCCTTACATGGGAGGCCCGTTGGGTTCTGAAGTGCAGGCTACCTTAACCTCTGAGATAGGTGAGGCGAATTATGATGTTGGTCACTTGTTCAACAAAGTGAACCAAGGCCAAGATAATGGAAATGCGGGTGGTATTGGAACAGTTTGTAGGGACGGTCTAAAAGGAAGGGCGTTTGCTTCGGCTTTTGAACCTTCTGGAGATAACTTCGATTTAGATTATGTCGCCCATGAGCTTGGTCACCAATTTGGAGCTAACCATACCTGGTCTTGGAACGAAATATCTGAGGCCAGTGGAGTACAAGCCGAACCGGGTAGTGGTACGACAATCATGGGGTATGCTGGTATCACAGGGAATAACAATGTCGAACCCGATGGTGATGACTATTATCACTACAACAGCATATTACAAATAAGAAACTATTTATCTACAATAGTTTGCGGGGAGACGTCTGCCTTGACCAATCAACCTCCCGTAGTAACACCAGTTGGGGATTATTCAATTCCCATAGGAACGGCATTTGTACTTGAAGGCGTTGCTTCCGATAATGATGTGGCCGATATTCTTACCTATACTTGGGAACAAATCGATGATGGAATAGTTCCCTTTAATGTTTTTGGTCCAGAAAATCCAGTCGGGGCCAACTTTAGATCTTTACCTCCTTCAATTGAACCTACAAGGTATTTTCCTCGTTTGTCTGAAGTCGCCCAAGGGAATTTAACCCAGGTCAATCCGGGTTTGAGCAGTGCTTGGGAAACGGTTTCAAATATTCGTAAGGACTTCAACTTTGCCTTAACTGTTCGAGACAATGCTACTGGTGGGGGGCAGGTGGTGTCCGATATTTTAACAGTAAGTGTTTTAGACACGGCGGGACCCTTTATTGTGACCTCCCAGCAGTCAAGCGAAACTTATGAAGCAGGGAGCATACAAGAAGTTACTTGGGACGTGGCAAATACTAATACTTCCCCTATAAATGCGCAAACTGTTGACATTTTTTTAAGTGTTGATGGGGGAAACACCTTTCCGATAACATTGGTGCAAGGAACTCCCAACGATGGTAGTACGGAGGTTCAATTACCAGGCAATGCCACTGCTGTGGCTCGAATCATGGTCAAAGCAGGCGATAATGTTTTCTTTGCAGTGAACTCTTCGAATTTTACGATTCAAGAATCGCCGGTGGTTTTGAACTTTGATGAGTTGAATTTTGAAGTATGCCAGCCAAGTAATATCATAATTCCATTTACGTATCAAACCTTTGCAGAATTTAGTGAAACATCCACCTTTTCGGTAAATGCTCCCGTGGGTTTAGGAACTTCCTTTTCTCCCACACAGGCCAGCGCTGACGATACTTCCGTTGAACTTACCATTTCGGACACCAATGCAGTGTCACCTGGAATCTATCCTGTTACTATTACCTCAACGTCGGCCTCAGAGACAAAGGAGATCATCATAAATTTGGCTATTCTTGATAGTAATTTTGCAGACATAGTATTGACTTCTCCATCAAATGGGCAAACCAATGTTTCCCTTGGAGCAGAATTCAGCTGGGAGGAAAATTCCTGGTACCCTAGTTACGATATTGAAATAGCAACGGATGCTGGCTTTTCGAATATTGTGGAGTCGGCAACTCTTCCGCTTAGCTCGTACACACCTTCAAATTTGAATGCGGCGACACCATATTTTTGGAGGGTTCGCCCAAGTAACGGCTGTGGTTCGGGCTCTTTTAGTACGCCATTAAGTTTTACAACAATCAATGTGGATTGTAGAAGCTATGTTCCCATTGGGTTACCATTGACAATAGCTTCATCAACGCCAAATACGGTTTCTACCACAGTAACGGTACCTGAAGACTTTAGTGTTTCTGATGTAAGCCTCTCCATGAACTTGGAACATACCTTCTTGGGCGATTTAGTTGTAAGACTTATTTCGCCTTCTGGGACTGAGAACATAATTCTTTCCAACACTTGTGGAGAGTTTGATGATGTCAATGCAGTTTTTGAGGATGGGGCTTCTGAAATATCGTGTTCCAATAATCCAGCTATCTCTGGAACTGTTCGTCCAGTTGGGGTTTTCGATATATTCAAGGGGGAGTCTTCCTTGGGGGAATGGACCCTTGAAATTCAGGATACCGCTGCGGGAGATGGGGGTTCTTTGGTTGATTTTTCCCTGCAAATCTGTGTTGAGGGGACACTTAGGCCTGATGCTGATGGAGATGGTGTTTTTGATGATGGTGATGATCTTTGTTTGGGTACTCCTTTAGGTGTTGAGGTGGATACCAGTGGATGTCCGGTCAATCGTCTCCCAACTGATAATTTTTTGGTGGAGATTCAAAGTGAGTCTTGTAGAGCAAGTAATGATGGGTCCATTGCAATATCAACAACTAATACAGCTTTGGCTTATACCGCTACACTGGATGGAGCTAGAAATTCAATTGATGCAAATTTTAACGATACCCACACCTATCAAAATTTGACTGCCGGAACATATTCCCTTTGCATAGTAGCAACTGATGGTTCAATCACCTACAAGGAAACTTGTTTCGATATCATTATTTCAGAGCCCGAGGGCCTTAGCGTTTCCGCAGTTCAACAAGAAGGGGCTGTTCTGTTAACCATGCAAGGAGGCAGTCTGTACAATGTTGAGCTTAATGGTCTGGTGCAGCAAACTCAAGAGTCAAATTTTCAGGTAGACCTAAAAGAAGGTTTGAACACACTAAAAGTGTTTACGAACCTTCCATGCCAAGGGGTGTTTGAAAGCACTTTCCGTCTATCCTTGGATGGAATTCTTTATCCCAATCCTGTTGGGGCAAATACCAAAATTTTTATTGGCAGTGAAATAGGAAACGTTGATATTCAGGTTTTTTCCACGGACGGTAGACTTGTTCTTACGGAATCTAAAACGGTTAGTGGAAATGAGCTTGAAATGGATTTTTCGGCCCTACCCCCTGGTGCTTATTATATGAGGGTAAGGGGTGCCCAAATCAATAAAGAATTTAAAATGATCAAAAGATGACAAGGCATTTTTGGTGTTTCATAACGTTTTTGGGTCTTTTGTCTTCCTGCGGGGGTGGTGATGATTCGCCTGCGGCACCTGGTGCGGCTCAATTGGTTTTTCCTTTACAGAACTCAGAATGCACAACAGGTGAAAGTCTAAGCGAAGAGTTAAGTCAGGTCACCTTTGAATGGGGGGCTTCCTCAAATACGGAAAGTTATCTTCTGAGCGCAGTTAATTTGAATACAAACTCCGCGCAAACCATAACTACAACATCAACTTCAGCAAGTTTGTCTATTAATAAGGGCACGCCCTATTCATGGACCGTTACTTCTATAAACCCAAATTCTGGTCAAACCGTTAGTGAAGTATGGCTGTTTTACAATGCAGGTTCGCAAACCACGTATCCCCCCTTTCCAGCACAGCTTGTCCGGCCGGTTTCGGGCTCCACGGTCCAAAAGAGTGTTTCAAACGAAGTAATTTTGGAGTGGATAGGGGCCGATGTCGAAAATGACATTGTCTCTTACGAAGTGTTTTTCTCTGATCAGAATCCGCCTTTGACTTCCGAAGCCAATTTAGATGGGCTCACCAGAGAGTTGGCAGTTAGTGTTCAATCCAACACAATTTACTACTGGAGGGTGGTTACCACTGACGGTGAAGGAAATCGTTCCGATTCTGGGGTGTTCGAGTTTAGGGTATTCTGAATCAAGTATTGTTGAATTGATTCATGGTGTTTTTTACACCGGCAAAGATAAATGAACGAATAAGGTCGGTGGCTTTGGAAAGTCTTTCAGGCATCAAATTCTCCTCCTCTGCGCTCCATTTGCCTAACACGTAGTCCACTTGTCTTCCTTTGCTGAAATCAGAACCGACACCGAACCGAAAACGGTTGTATTGGGAGGTCAGCAATACGTTCTGAATGTCTTTTAAACCATTATGACCCCCATCACTACCTTTGGTCTTTAGCCGGAGGGTTCCATAAGGAAGATTAATGTCATCTGTAATTATTAGAAGATTTTCCAGCGGAATTTTCTCTTTTTCCAACCAGTATTTTACAGCTTTTCCACTTAAGTTCATATAGGTGGAAGGTTTCAAACAAAGTATGCTTTTGCCTTTATGCTTAAAAGTGGCGACATCACCAAGTTTGTCAGTATCAAAGACAAATCCTTCCTGACCTGAAAGGAAATCCAATATCTTAAAACCGATATTATGACGGGTTTCTTGATATTGGGAGCCTATGTTTCCGAGGCCTACGATAAGAAACTTCTTCATGCGGTCATTTTCGTTTAACTTATATGGGGAAGAGCCAAAAAGCGCCCTGAGGATTTTAAACATGGACTTATTGCCTTTTGGCCAAAAATACAAAAGCATCCCAAACCCCAAAATGGGATAAAGGGATGCTTTTATGTTGCTTTGTTAAGAAGGTTTATTCGGTAGCTTCAGCCGCTGGTGCCTCGGCAGTACCTTCAACCGCAGTAGCTTCGGTATCTGCTCCTTCTTCCTCTTCTTCTTCGTCTTCTACATCATCAACAGATGTTCTTGATGCTTTCACCTGTACAACAGCGGTGCTGTCAGGATGTAGGATGGTATAATCATCGCTCAAAAGGGTTTCTACAGGAATTGTACCTCCAATTCTAAGCTTTGAAATATCTACAGTGATAAAATCAGGCAACAAATCTGGTAAGGCTTTAATGGAAAGCTTACGCTTTCTAAACAGCAACCTACCACCATTACGAACACCTGGGGAGTTTCCTTCCAAGCGAACCGGGATATTCATGGTCACAGGCTTGTCCTTAAACAATTGATAAAAATCTACATGAAGAATTTTATCGGTAACAGGGTGGAACTGAATATCCTGCATAACCGCTTCCAACTTTGTTCCATCTTCCAGCTCAATTACGGCTGTGTATGCGTTTGGGGTATACACCAGATTTTTAAACGCAAGTTCATCTGCTGAAAAGTGCAATGGCTTTTCCCCTCCGTATAGCACGCAAGGGACCTTTCCAGCATTACGTAAGGCCTTGGTCGAAACCTTGCCTACGCTTTCTCTTTGGGATCCTTTGATTGTAATTGACTTCATTATTATATTTAAAAATTACATTAAAAACTTAGAGGAAATTGAGGTGTTATGGTGAACACGGTGCATAACGTCGGAAAACAGTTCTGCACAACTCAATACCTTTACTTTTTGGTGCTCCACGGCAGCCGGAATAGAATCCGTTACAATGAGCTCCTTCAACTTTGAATTTTCTATTTTTTCAAACGCGTTTCCAGACAACAGTCCATGTGTTGTGATGGCCCTGACACTTTCAGCGCCGCGTTCCATCATCAAATCAGCCGCTTTGGTCAATGTTCCAGCTGTATCGACCATGTCATCAACAAGAACTACGTTCTTTCCTTTCACCTCTCCGATAAGTTCCATGTGGTCAATGACATTGGCTTTAGCACGTTGTTTGTAACAAATGACAACATCACTTTCCAACGCTTTTGAATACGCGTAGGCCCTTTTTGAACCTCCCATATCCGGTGATGCAATACACAGGTTTTTTAAATTAAGCTCCTTCAAATAGGGCAAAAACAAGGTCGATGCAAATAGGTGATCAACCGGTTTTTCGAAAAATCCTTGAATTTGGTCGGCGTGCAAGTCCATGGTAATAATCCGTGTAGCACCTGCTGTCTCCAGCATTTTGGCTACCAATTTAGCGGCTATCGGAACACGGGGCTTATCTTTTCTATCTTGCCTTGCCCATCCGAAATATGGCATTACGGCAGTAATGTGACGGGCAGATGCTCTTTTTGCCGCATCAAGCATCAGCAACATTTCCATTAAATTCTCAGGTCCAGGATGGGTCGAGCCTATTATGAAAATTCGGGCTCCCCGTATAGATTCCTCAAACGAAGGTTGAAACTCCCCATCACTATACCTTGAGAAATGTACTTTCCCCAAATCAGCTCCATAGAATTCGGCGATTTTTTCTCCCAAGGTGGTACTTTGGGTGCAAGCGAATATTTTAGGTTCTGGTACTTGGTACGGCATTGCAATCTCTTGTTGGATAGCGCTTTAAATCACTTTTTTTCAAAAGAGGTGCAAATTTAAAAATTAATTCGGGTTGCTAAAGGATAAAGGAAGGTATTTTTGGTTGTAAATGAAATTATTTTTTAGCTTTGCAGTCCCATTTAAAAAATGAGGACCTCTCAAAAGCCTTGGTGCCTGCCTGCGGTAGGCAGGGCGGAATTGGTAGACCTGTCTGCCGACAGGCAGGCGCGCTGAAATATTGTTTTGATAATTGTGTATGCCATATCGAGTTTCGATTTCAACTACATTTATGTAGGGATGACATCAAATATGGAAGAAAGGCTTAATAGACACAATAGGGGATGGGAGCAAACAACTAAACCCTATGCACCTTTTAAATTGATTTACTCAGAAAACTGTGATAATAGGGATTTGGGCAGAAAAAGGGAAAAGTATTGGAAATCTGGAGTAGGAAAAGAAAAACTCCGAAAACTTAGAGATAAATTGAAATAATGCCTTGGTGGCGGAATTGGTAGACGCGCTGGATTCAAAATGCAGTTCTTTCGGGAGTGTGGGTTCGATTCCCACCCAAGGTACAATTAAACCTCAGCTTTCTTCAAAAGAATTGTTGAGGTTTATTTTTTTACGTTGATGAGAACCGCTTCGCAGCTTCTTAGATAAGAGTTCAAGGTCATTTTTTCAGATTTGAGGCTACTTGTAATTTCTACCGAAACGGTATTAGGTGAAACTTCCCCCAGATTATGTGCGTACAATAGAAGATCATTGGGCTTTGTTGGGTCCAACTGAATATCAAATTCTTGTAAATCCTTAGTCAATAGGTGTTCAGACAAAACCAAATCTCCATTGAGATAGATGGAAATAATATCACCATCCTCTTTGTCATGATCCCAAACTTTTACCGTTAAATGCTCACTTTCAAAGGCTAAATTTTTGACATAAGAAATTCTGCGCCCGTCGAACTCTTTTGGGAATGTGTTATCCAATTTTGGTGTGGATTCCGCAGCTAATGTGGCTGCCCTCTTTAATTTCTTTCTTTCTTTCTTCTTTTCCTTGTTTGATAGGTCTTGGTTGTCTCGCGCCAATAGGGCCTGTCGCTTTCGCTCATCGGATTCCTTGTTCTTAATTGTGAAAAAAGAAGTCGCAAACTTAGCTACCTGTTCTTTATTATCGGGGAATAGTTCAATCCCCATTACTTGATAGCTATTGCCGGAACCAATATTTTTAGCAAGTCTGATTCCTGAAGCATGTCCATTATTTTGGAATCTGCCCAATTCTTGCACCATGGTTTTATTTCGAACCAAAAAGAATCGGATGAATTTGGTTGTATCCATGTTTTTGGTGGTCCAATGTAATTCTGCCAACTCTGAGGTCTCCCAAACCGTTGTGCCAATGGGATCGGTAATCGTTATTGATGATCTGTTTTCAGCTGGATTTTCTTGGGCACTAATTGTTCCCAAGCAAAGTGTGATAAGAAAAAATGACACTTTGGTAATTACCCTGACTACGTTTTTCATGGAAAGACTTTGAAAACTTATGGTAAACGTATTAAAAATATTTTCAAGATAATCTATTAGAATTCCACAGATTTGCTGTAAAAGATGTTTTTCTCAAGTTGTATTCAAATCAGGCTCATTTTATATTTCCTATAAAAACTGAAGACTTAAAAGTGGTTTCCAGTATGATTCTTTAAAATGTTCAAATGTTGACTATCAAGAAGGTGGTTTAAACCCCAATTGTAAGAATAGTGATATAAGGATGCCTCTCGAACTAGGAAATCCTCTATGTTCCACCCATCGTCTTATCGACCATTCACAACAAATGATCGATGAAATACAACATATATTCCTATAAGTGCAAAGTTCTGAATACGTTTAGGATTCCTTGTGTAAAAGAACCTCATTTACAGAATTATGAATTTACTTCGGGCCAACCTCAAAAGAAGCCTTTTCATAAGCGTATTATGTTTTGTATTCTGTGGGTATTTTGGTTTTTCACAAAATTGCACGGTCAGTGCTGGCTCAGCACAGACTATATGCGAAAATTTGGGCACTTACAATTTGGCTGGCTCCACTACAGGTTCTGTACTTACAGGCCCCACTTGGTCTCAAATCGGTGGCCCGGTCATTACCATTGATGATACCACTGACCTTACTACAGAAATTAGCGGATTTATCGGTGGAAACACCTACACCTTTCGATTAAGTGCCATCTGTACCGATACCACTCCAGTATTTGATGATGTCGTCATTACCGTCGAGCCTACGGTCACCGCCAATGCAGGGTCTGACCAAACTTTAAATCAATTGACATCAGTTTTTTTGAATGCTACTGCTCCGGCTTCTGGCGTTGGGACATGGACACAACTCTCAGGCCCCAATTTGATAAGTTTCGCAAATGATAATGATCCGGCAACAGAGGTTACCGGAGCCATGCCGGGCACGTATTTTTTTCAGTGGACGGTTGATAACGGAACTTGCCCAGCGGTATCCGACGTTGTAGCCATTGCCTTTTCCGGTGTTGATTTGGAGTTGGATATATCAGCCAGCAGCCTCACGCCTGATATTGGTGATGTCGTTACGTTCACCGTTAATCTAAGCAACTTGGGCGATGTCGGTGCCACTGGGGTTTCGGTCACCAATTTAGTGCCCCTAGGTTATGGCAGTATCAGCGCTATTACCAATGGAGGGTCTTTTGCTTCTGGAACCAGGACCATTACGTGGACTGGACTTAATGTGCCCTTGGGAACAAATACGGTTACCCTTACCTTCAATGCAACCGTATTGACACCTACAGGGACGGCTGGAGAATTCACCCACATCGCTGAAGTTACGGGTATTGATCAATTCGATTCAGACAGTCTTCCCAATAACGATGATGGTGACCAGAGTGAGGATGATGAGGATGCCATCACTGTATCGCCCCAACAAGCTGACCTGTCTTTGGTAAAAGTCGTTGTGGGCAATGACTTGACCCCAAACGTCGGGGAAGAAATAAGTTTTGAAATTACAGTAACCAACAGTGGCCCTGACGATGCTACCAATGTTCAAGTGGTGGATCAGCTACTATCAGGATTTAACTTTGTACGCTACACCGCTACTTCTGGTGTTTACAACGAAACGACAGGAATTTGGCAGGTAGGCACCATTTTGAATGGAGCTTCCGAACGATTGGTCATTAATGTACTGGTCAATGCTTCCGGTTTGTATAGCAATACTTCACAGGTTATAGCTTCAGACGCTTTCGACATTGATTCCACTCCTGCCAATGGGGTATCTTCTGAGGATGACCAAGGTAATGTGGTTCTCACCCCGGTATCTATCGTTGACCTTTCCCTAACAAAAGATGTGAACAATCCGAATCCTAATGTCAATACGAATGTGGTCTTTACACTTACAGTAACCAATGATGGGCCTAGTGATGCAACCAATGTTTTAATAACCGACCAGCTACCCTCTGGGTTTGCCTATGACTCAGATGATGGTGCAGGAGCTTATATCAATACCTCGGGAATCTGGACAGTAGGAAACCTTGCCAATGGAGCTTCAGCAACTTTGAATATTACGGCGACCGTAAATACGACAGGGGTTTTCACCAATGTTGCTGAAATAACAGCTCAAGACCAAACCGATTCTGATTCCACACCAAACAACGGAATTCTAGCAGAAGATGATCAGGACGATGCCTTGGTAAATCCTGTACAAATAGTGGATATCTCCGTAACCAAAACAGCTGATGACTTGACCCCAAATGTGGGTGACCCTATTGTTTTTACCGTTTCCGTTACCAATGATGGCCCGAGTGACGCTACCAATGTTGTGGTAACCGATGTCTTGGCTTCAGGATATGCGTTTGTCAGTTCCACTCCCTCTACAGGGCTTTATGACGCCTTGAGCGGTTCATGGACGGTAGGGAATCTGGCCAATGGCGTCACCGAAACACTAAGCATCACTGCAAACGTCTTAACCACTGGGGATTACACCAATACAGCCGAGTTGACGGATGTAAACGAAACTGATATTGATTCACAACCGGCCAATAATGATGGCACCGAAGATGACCAGCAAACCATCAACCCTGTTCCGGTTTTGGTGTCAGATTTAGTCTTGCGAAAATCTGTTGACGATTTATCTCCTTTCGTGGGTGAAGAAGTAATATTTAATGTCAGTATCAGTAATGACGGCCCTAGCGATGTCACGGGAGTGGAAGTTCTCGACCTACTTCCTTCAGGCTATACCTATGTTTCCAATTCAAGAACAGCAGGAGTTTATGACCCTGTTAGTGGAATTTGGGAACTGAATGGCACAATCCCCAATGGGACTACCGAAACCTTAAATATTACTGCATTGGTGAATCCGGCAGGTGACTATTTTAACGTAGCGGAGGTTTTTGCTTCGGATAATCTTGACCCTAATTCAACCCCTAATAACAATGTTCTAGCTGAAAATGATCAAGATATAGCGGGAACAACCCCACTACCCTCAGCGGATGTGAGTCTGCAAAAAACAGTTGACAACGAGTTTCCCGATGTTTTGGATAATGTAACCTTTACGCTTACCGTCACCAATGATGGCCCAAGTGATGCGACCGGTGTGGTAGTGTCGGACCCATTACCATCTGGTTATACCTATATCTCAGATGATTCAGCTGGGAGTTATTCGGTTGCCACGGGGGAGTGGAATATTGGAACCATGATCGGAGGAAGCACATCAGTCTTGAATATTACGGTACAGGCAAATCCCACCGGAGATTATTCCAACGTTGCTGAGGTCATCTCGGCGATTCAACCAGATCCTGATTCCACCCCTGGAAACAACATACTTTCTGAGGATGACCAAGATGAACAGTCCACTTCTCCAAGAATATTGACCGATGTATCCATTACAAAGACGGTAGACAACCTAAACCCTCCCGTTGGCGATCAGATTACGTTCACCATAACTGCCAATAATGCTAGCCCGAATGACGCTACCAACTTGGTAATTGAAGATGTGATAGCCTCAGGATACACTTTTGTGTCAGCGGTACCATCATCAGGTACATATGATAGCGTAACAGGTGCCTGGGCATTGGCAAGTCTGGGAAATGGGAGCACTGAAACGCTTCAAATTACTGTGACTGTGCTTCAAAATGGAATATATGCCAATACCGCCGAATTGATAGCGATGGACACCTTTGACCCAGATTCTACACCGAACAACAATTTGATTTCCGAAGATGATCAGGATTCTGTGGTCCCGATCCCGAATGGACTGGCAGATTTGTCTTTGACCAAAACTGTGGATAATCCGACACCAAACGTTGGGGACGTAATCGAGTTTACCTTGAATCTAACAAACAACGGAGCGAGTGATGCCACCGGAGTTGTGGTCAGCGATTTGCTTCCGGAAGGGTTTGCGTATCAATCAGGCGTTGCAACGGCCGGAATTTATCAACCCTCAACGGGATTGTGGTCTATCAATGGATCTATTCCCGATGGAACTACCGAGACTTTAATTGTTTTGGTTACCGTAAATCCACCTACCGGAAATACCGACGAATATTTGAATGTGGCCGAAATCACTTCTAGCGATTTTGCAGACCCTGATAGTAATCCCAATACCAGTCTGGACCAAGATGATTTGAATGATGGTCTCCCAGATGATGATGAGGCCACGGTTCAAGTCACACCACAAACGGTGGATATAAGCCTTTCCAAAGTAGTGGACAATCCTGAACCTACCATTGGAGACGAAGTAGTTTTTACTATTACCATAATCAATCAAGGAAGTTCAATCGCTACCAATGTTGGTATTGAAGAGGTACTCCCTTTGGGCTATCGATTGATTACCTCACAGGTTGATATCGGGGTTTATGATGAGTCTTCAGGTTTTTGGGAAATGGACCAATTAATGCCATCGGAAACGGCAATCTTGACTTTGACCGTTGAAGTATTGGATGAAGATGCCTATCTCAATATTGCAAGTCTTTCATTTGTCGACCAGTTTGATATTGATGAAACCAACAACACCGCTGATGCTTTTGTTGAGCCTTCGTGCCTAACGGTTTACAATGAGTTTTCACCAAATGGAGATGGGGTCAACGAGACTTTCACGATAGACTGTATTTCCCGATACCCCAACAATGTGCTTTCGGTCTATAACCGTTGGGGCACTATTGTGTTCGAACAACGCTCTTATAACAATGATTGGGACGGTACCTCCAATGGAAGGGCCGTAGTTCAGAAGGGCCAACAGCTACCTGTGGGCACCTATTATTATGTACTGGATTTGGGTGATGGTTCATCACCTAGAACCGATTGGTTATACATAAATAGATAACGCGATGGGTATAGTACACATGAACAACGAAAAACAAATGAGAAGGAAAATTCGAAATATCTGTCTTTCCCTGTTTGCCCTGGTCGCTTTTAAGGTAGTTGGTCAACAAGACCCACAGTTCACACAATACATGTATAACACAATGAGCGTAAACCCGGCGTATGCTGGGTCTCGTGGTCATTTGACGGCGCTTTTAATGCATCGTTCTCAATGGGTAGGAATCAATGGGGCGCCTACTAGCCAAGTATTGGCTGTTGATGGCCCTATGGGAAATAATGTAGGTCTTGGATTGGTGCTTTCCCATGATGCCTTGGGACCCTCTTCTGAGGTTTTTGTAGATGGAAACTTTTCGTACACTCTTCAGCTGGATGATGCCAATCGTAAATTGTCATTCGGAATTAAGGCGGGCGGAAGATTATTTAATGTTGATTTTAACGAGGGGACCATTCAGAATCCTGATGTTGCTTTTCAGAATAATATTGAGAATAGATTTTTCCCAACGGTCGGGGCAGGGGTCTACTACCACACCGCTTCCTCTTACTTGGGGTTCGCTGTTCCTAACTTCTTTTCGCAAGACCATTACGACGGAGCAGAACAAGAAATTGCCTCTGAAAGACTCCATTATTTTTTGATTGGAGGGAAAATCATTGACTTGACTCCAGATATCAAATTTAAACCAGCCTTTTTTGTGAAGTGGGTTCCTGGGGCGCCGGTTATTGCCGATGTTTCTGCAAATGCCATGCTTCGGGAAACGTTTAGTTTTGGGATTGCGTATCGTTGGGATGACTCTTTTTCTGCCCTTTTGGGAGTGCAGATATCACCAGATTTAAGCGTTGGCTATGCCTATGATCTTACCACTTCCGATTTAGGAGAATTCACCAGTGGAACACATGAAATTTTTCTACGCTATGAATTCAAAACGGTTGAGAAAAAACTTAAATCTCCAAGATTCTACTAGTATGGGAGCATTAAAGAACCAACTTCTAATTATTTGTGTTTTGGTTGCCTTCGGAACAAAGGGTCAACTAAAATACAATGATGCCGATACTAATTTTGACAATCTGCTTTACAAAAGAGCGGCAAAACAATATGAGTCCCTTTTTCAAAAAGGAGATGATTCACAGCATGTGCTACAGCGCTTGGGGGATTGCTATTTTTTCAATGCCGATATGGAGAATGCGACTAAATGGTATGGTCTTTTGTTTTCCAAATACGAAAAAGTACTTGCCCCAGAATATGTTTTTAGATATATACATGCCTTAAAGGGAGTGGGCAATTATCGTTTGGCAAAAGCGATAATGAAGATTTATTCAAAGGATCTGAATGCGGGCGGGTTCAATGTGGCACAATTGACAAACAATGATGAAGAACTGGATGAACTACTGAATCGGCAGCCGCAATTCTATATTTCCAACCTGGCAATAAACACCCCGGTTGCCGATTTTGGAACGGCTTACTATAAAGATAAGATTGTGTTTTCCTCAAGCAGGGATTCTTTGAGATTTGAGACAAATCTTTACGAATGGAACCAACAGCCCTATCTTGATTTTTTTATGGCCGATACAGTTGATTTAGGTTCCGATTTGGCAGAAGTACTTCCATTTTCACCCATTCTGAATACCAGATATCACGAAGCAGTGGCAAGTTTTATCCCCGAGGGTAATCGGATATATTTTACCAGAAACAATTATACCAATAAGGCTTTGGGGAGGGATGGCGAAGGAACGAACCATCTAAAAATGTACACTTCCGAATTAAAAGGTGGGGAATGGACCGAGGCTGAAGAAGTTCCTTTCAATAGTGAAACTTATTCGGTAGGCCAACCGGCACTGAGTCCAGATGGAAAATTGTTGTTCTTTGTTTCTGACATGCCCGGAAGCATTGGAGGCACCGATATTTTTGTGGTTGAAATTGATGACGAAGGTGTTTTTTCCCAACCAAAAAATCTAGGGCCTAAGATTAATACAAGCGGAAGGGAAATGTTTCCTTTCGTAACTGAGGAGAAATTGTATTTCGCCTCTGACGGACATTTGGGCTTGGGGGGACTAGATATTTTTGAGAGCGAATTAATCAATGATGGGTTTCAGGAACCCAATAATCTGGGTCAGCCAATTAACAGCAATAGGGACGATTTCGGGTTTATTGTTCAGGAGGATACCAATCGAGGTTATTTTTCATCCAATAGGGAAGGAGGAAAGGGCAACGATGATATTTATTCTTTTCATCGTTTAGAGGAACAATGTGCGCAATCGGTGAAGGGCAGTGTAATTCGAAAAGCAAAAGCTCAACCTGTTGTAAATGTTTCGGTAGACCTTTTTTCCAGAGATGGAGAACTTTTGGCGACCACCGCAACAGACCCATATGGTGCTTTTAGATTTGATATAACTCTGGATTGCGAATCACGATATAACGTCAAAATAGATAAGGAGGGTTTCATCCCTAAAGAGGTGTCCTTTTCTACATCAGCCGAACAGGACTATATGAACACTCTTCCCATGGAAATCACCAAAGAACTGAATAAGTTGATTGTGAACGAAGGAGGGGTGATGAAAATTAAAATCGACAACATCTATTTTGATTTGAACAAGGCTGAGATTCGCCCGGATGCTGCCCAGGAATTGAACAAGATTGTTGAGGTAATGAAAGAATATCCGAAAATGGTCATTAAAATAGAGGCCCATACCGACTCAAGGGGGAGCGACCGTTACAACGAAACATTATCTGATAAAAGAGCCAAGGCAACGGGGAGCTATATTATTTCGCAGGGCATTGAAGGTGAACGTATCGAAAGTGCCATTGGTTACGGTGAAAAACAGTTATTGAACCAATGCGCAAATGGCGTTAAGTGTTCTACTGATGAACATGATGTTAACCGCAGGTCTGAATTCATCATTGTGAAGATGGAATAATTTATCATTTTGAAGTAGCTTATTCTTGCTATCTTGCTTAATAGGAACCGTTTTCTCAAATACCGGTTCTTTGAACTTTCCAAAAGCGGCATTATGGAGCGGAACGAGTTATATCCTATCTTTTTAAAAGTATCCAATCTCAGTGTTCTCATAGTAGGTGGAGGCAATGTTGGTTTGGAAAAACTGAGCTTTCTTTTGAAGTCAAGCCCCAATGCCCAAGTACAGATGGTTGCACCCGAGTTTTTAAAGGAGACCTTGGATTTGGCATCCAACCATAATGTGGAAATCACAAAAGATGTTTACAGTGAAAAGTATTTGACAGGAAAACATATGGTCGTTGCTTCAACGGATAAAGTTGAAGTTAACGAGCAGGTCTACAGAGATTGTAGGGAAAGAAGCATTTTGGTCAATGTGGCCGATAATCCACCTTTTTGCGATTTCTACATGGGCGGGATTGTCACCAAGGGTAACGTTAAGGTTGCCATTTCAACCAACGGAAAATCACCTACAACTGCCAAACGCCTAAGACAGTTTTTTGAAGAAGTACTTCCAGAAAGTATTGACGATTTGGTCAAAAATCTCAATGAATACCGAAAAACACTGAAAGGCGATTTTGAAGAAAAAGTTGAAACTTTGAACGAGTTCACCAAAGGACTGGTAAATAAGAAAGAAAGTCAGGACTGAACTTTTGCCCCTAAGAAAAGGAGGTATATGTGATGTTCAAAAGCTAAACTAATTGCTACAGCCTTTTCATCGACTCGATTAGGTCGTCTTTTTTCCGGGGTGAAATGCTTACATGCATATCGTTGCTCATGATAATGTACCCCCCATCAGATTTAATGTATTTTTTTACCTCTTTTAGGTTAATGAGATAGCTATTATGAACTCGCATAAACTGATGATCGGATAGAAGATTCTCATACTCTTTAAGATGCTTGCTTACCAAAAGAGAGTTGTTGTCCTTTAAGATAAAAGAAGTATAGGAACCATCGGCCTTGCAAAGAATAATGTTTTCAATGGGGATAAACTCCATTCCAGCAGTGGTTGCCAAACAAATCTTTTCCTGTTTTTGTTGGCCCTTTCCCAAGTTCTGCATCAACGTTTCTATTTGTTGGCGATACACGTTGGTATCCATTCGATGCCT
>NZ_JANQIH010000099.1 GCF_028282265.1 Allomuricauda sp. | reverse complement strand
GGGCTAAGGTCTATTCTTGAGTTGAATTCCAATCCTTCGTCTTGCACGTCTTTTTGTTCCATGGATTAACTTTTAAACTTTGTTATTTTTTTGTTCAGTATGATACTGTCTTGTTCGGTACGCTCATTTTTATTTTTCAATATGAGTATAAATTCAATCAGTTCTTTGGTTTCTGTGGCATTTTTACCTGATCTAGCCGACAGTTCACGAATGGTTTTCTCATTGATGTTTTGGGTATCGATATGAAATCGGTTCCTGAGATAAGCCAAAAAATACGTAAGCTTTTTGTGGACCAAATCAGTATAATCTTTGTTTTGGTGATATAATGACCCAACAGTCCTCGCAAACTCCACGGACGAGTTTTCCAGGGGTTTGATAATGGGGATGATCCGCTGTTCACGTTTTCCCTTGAAAAGCACAAAAAGAATCAACCCCACAACTGTCAAGTAATAGGCCCATTTCAACTCTACCTGATTGAGAACAAATCGCATGGGAGAAGTGACGATTACCCTTCCTGATTTTTTGTACTCATCCCAGTACAATTTAGAATCGGACACATAAGAATAGGTATGCGCTACGTAGTCTTCATTTCCATTGAGCATGTAATAATTGGTAAAAGCCTGAGGAGTGGTATTCAAAAAGAAAGAACCCTCTCCAAAATTAGTTTTTATGAAATTAGGCTTTCTGATGTTCTCGTCGGGTTCGTTGTCCAACGGATTACTCCGCGTAAAGGCAATATGACCAAGAACGGTTGAGTTTAGCGTGTCAATACTAATAAAATGGGAATGGAGCATTCCTCTGGAAAAGCTAAAAGAATCTTTAACGAAGTTTTGATGGGTCAAATCAATTTTGGCTTCTTTTTCCTGTACTGAATAATCGGACTGTACCCTTATATTTAAAGTGTCGGAAAGATATCCGCCAAAATCGTTGGCAGCGATAAAAACCGTATTTCCACGCTCCACATAACTCAATAATTGGTTGGTCTCCTGCTCATCAAAATAAATGAAATTGTTGATGAACATGTAGTTGGAGGTTTCTTCAGAATTCAGTTCTATCAACTTTTCATATAAGTTTTGGGTTACCAGCTCTATTTCTGAGGATGTGAAAAGATCAGCCAATTCATTGTATAACACATAACAGCCATAGGGTATCTTATCAGTGGAGGTGTAGGAAGCGCTCCAGTTGATGGGCCGCGGCCTGAAAATCTCGGTAATGATTATACCCAAGATGACCAAAGCCAAAGCACCCAATACTATTTTTGCCCGTCTATCCATATTTATTGGGGTATAAGGGTGTTAAGGTTGGTAAATCTTTTTTGGGTCTTTTGATATTGGCCTTCATTAATGGGCTGCTCGCCATACCAAATGTTTTCGTAGAGATAGGAAACCTCTTGAAATCCGTTTTTTAATCTCGTCTCTTTGATTTCCCTTTCGTAATCGGAGTTGGTTTTCTCGAAATGCCAATCGATAATATCCTTTTGCGATAACCGCTTTAGTATCTTCAAGTATTGATAGCGCACCGCCAATCTAAAATCACGATTTTTAAGGGCGCTTTCCATTAGTTTATCCAAATCCAATGCTTCGATGTGTTGTTCGGACAAATCAATGTCCAAAATGCCATTGGCCTTTTTGGTAAAGATGGAACCGAATTTCTCGTTGATTAAAAAGCGGGTGATCAGATAAATCACCAAAAGGGCCATTAGACCATAAATAAGGTATTCAAGGATTACCGAAATGTTAGGGGGGATATGAATGCCAAATAGGTCGTTCAGCCCATTGAAAATCCAGTTTAAAAATCGGGCCAAAAGGTTTTGCGATTCTCCGGTTTTGATATCGTAATTGAACTCACTGCCCGTATACTTTTCCGAAAGGTTTTCATCAAAATTGCGTTCAATCAATTCAGAATCCCTATCGAAATTAACTCTAAGCGAGTCCTGCTCTTGAATGTTTCCAAAAGAAAAAAATGGCAAGGCCAGAAAGATGAGCAGTTTTTTGATCACAGACTTGACTTTCCGATTTCTTCTATTTTACTGCGGGTGTAAATATTGTATTTCTTTTCATGGAGGGAATAGTACAACACCCCGTTGACAAATTGGGTAAGACAATAGCCATAAATGCCAACAGCCAAGGCGAACCAAACTCCCAAAGTGTAAACTATCGTGGCCACGACCGATTCTGAAAAATCGATATTACTCTCTACGGCATGAAATGTATATATCCCTACAATTACAAAAGGAATAATATCTAGCACGATTTGAATGAGGTTGTTCAAAATTCCCAAAATGAAGTTGGTGCCTATCGATTTCCAGAAATTATCAAAAACCAAATTCCAACCTTCCTTGAAGGCATCCATGACCCCGGTTTTTTCTTGCATCATATGGAAAAATGAGACGCCCACCCATGCGAGAAAAAAAAACAATAAGATGTAATAAGCAAAAATACCTAAGAAGGGAACAAGCAATAAAATGAAACTGACAACAATCACCCCCGTGAACAATAAAATGAGACAGAGTACAAAAAGCAAAATGTTTCCAAGATTATCCTTAACCATATCCCATGCCTCACGCGCCTCAAAGTTAAGACCTTTGTTCTCTTGGTAGCGAATCATGTAGCTGCTGGATAAACTGTAGTTCAAAGCCGTTGTAAGCAAAAAAATAATCAAAAATAGAGCTACCCCAGATATGATGTAAGCGGTGTATTTTTCTTCCAGAATTTCAGAAGATCCTCCGTATACATTTCTTCCCTCATAGACAAAGACACCAATAAACCCAGAAACCAACAGATAGCTTACAATCAATAAACCAATCAAAGAGATACCATTGTACCGAAGAAATACGTTGGTGAAGTTTTTGATATTCTGCTTCAGGAAATCGAAATATACCGATAGGATGTCCCCAAACTCCCTATTGATTCGTAACTCTATGTACTTGTTTTGCATGCAATCTGTTTAATAGAATTGGGTAAAATATGTAATAGAACACAATCAATGCCAAAGAACCTCCTATGATAATAATGGCCAACCAATCGGGCATGTCGGAATAACGAGTGATAAAACCTTCAATGAATCCTGCTATGATAAAAAAGGGAATGGTACTTACCACGACCTTAAGTCCATCCTTTGCACCTCTCATGAATGATACCCTTCTTGAAAAGGTTTTCGGAAACAAAATGCTATTTCCCATGATGAGTCCGGCACAACCCGCAATGATAATAACCGATATTTCAATGGTTCCATGAAGCCATATCTGCCGATTTGCTTCCAAAAACACCCCTTTGGTATAGAAAAAGGTGACAAAAGCTCCCAACATAATCCCATTGCTAAAAAGAACATAAACGGTTCCTATACTGGTGATAACCCCAAAAGCAAAGGCTATGAAGGCCACTCTGATATTGTTGATGGTGATTCCCAAAAAAGTCCCTATTTCGCTTCCGCTCTTATAAATAGCGGTCGGTTCTCCCTTGGCAATATTATTGAGGGTTTCATTCACATAGCTGTCTCCCAAAATGAGCCGCACAAAAGAAGAATCATTCAGTGCTGAAATGCTTCCGATGGCTGTGGCTGTGGCGAAAATCAAAAATGCAATGAGCAGGGTTTTGTGATACTGTCTAAAAAAGAGTGGAAATTGATGTCCCCAAAACTCCACAATTCGATTTCGGGATTCTTTTTTGTTCTTGTAAATCCGTTGGTGGGCCTGTGAGGCAAGCGAGTTCAAATACATAAGGGTCTTGCTCTCTGCATAATACGTTTGGGCATAGGCCAAATCGTTGGTTAGGTGAATATAACCTTCGGCCAGTTCATCAGGGGTTGTGCTCGTGCCATTGTTGATAGCCTTTTCAAATGCTATCCATTTTTCCTTATTTTGCTTCACAAAGGCGGCTTCGCGCATGCTGTACTATTATGTGCTGCCTTAAAATTAATGTTATATGGGCAACCTCCAAATCAATACAACGCAAAATGTAAACCTAGATTATAAGATTGTTGGTCTGGGTGAACGAATTTTGGCCTTTTTGGTGGACGGTCTTATTCTCTACATGTACGCCTTATTGATAAGTGCAATCGCTGATGCGCTCAGATTTGTTTATGAAGATACATGGACCCAACGGGGCATTGCTGCTTTGATATTTCTTCCGGCCATGTTTTACAGCTTGTTGATGCATAGTATTTTTAATGGGAGAACTGTCGGCAAAATGCTTCTGAAAATGCGTGTTGTGCGATTGGACGGTACCCCAGTCCATTGGAGCAATTATTTGGTTCGGTGGATGCTGCGCTTGGTCGATATCTGGATTTTTGCAGGTTCCATCGGATTGTTGAGCATTCTTTTTTCGGAACGGAAGCAACGTTTGGGTGACGCTGCGGCGGGCACCGTGGTCATAAGTACCAAAAATAAGGTGAAAGTGTCCCATACTATTTTGGAAGAAGTGGAAGAAAAATACGAACCTATGTTTACCAATGTCACGGTACTGACCGATAAGGATGTACGTTTGATAAAGGAAACCTACCAAATCGCCAAAAAAAGCAATGATTTTAAAACCTTGAAAGCCTTACGTGAGAAAGTGGAAAGCATATTAAAAACAAAATCGGAGCTGTATGATGCCCCTTATTTGGATACGGTTTTAAAGGATTACAACTACTATACCCAAAGAATGTAATGGTACTTTATCAGTTAACGGATATTTTGGGTACCATAGCTTTTGCGATTTCCGGGGTGTTGGTGGCCATGGACAAGCGACTGGATTTGTTTGGGGTTCTTATTATCGCCTTGGTAACCGCTATTGGCGGTGGTACTTTACGAGATTTACTAATTGGCAATACACCGGTCACTTGGATGCAAGATCTAACATATATTGTCATTATTCCAATCACAGTGGTTTTGGCGATTCTTTTTTCTCGGCAGTTGAAGTATTTACGAAAATCCCTCTTTTTGTTTGATACCTTGGGTATTGGATTGTACACTATGGTTGGTATTGAAAAAGGTTTGGAAGCAGGCCTTTCTCCAGTTGTTTGTATTGCTTTAGGAACCATGACTGCAAGTTTTGGAGGGGTTCTCCGGGATATTTTGTGTAATGAAATCCCCGTGATTTTTAGAAAGGAAATCTATGCCACAGCTTGCATTCTAGGTGGGGCCTTTTATTTTGTTCTGATTGCTTTCAACATACCGGAGGGCTACTCGTACTTAAGCGCCATACTTGTAGTGATTCTTTTGAGGATTGTTGCGGTTCGCTTCGGAATTCGGCTACCCAATATTTACGGAACCAAATCAGCCTAAAGCACCTCTGCCTTCAAAATGTAAACATTCTGATACGGCCAATCACCATCACCAACGGGCACATTGTTGATGGCATCCACCACATCCATTCCCTCGATGACTCTACCGAAGGGAGTGTATGAACCATCCAAATGATAAGAGCCTGGTCTGGTCACCACAATAAAAAACTCATAGGGAGAGGCCAGTTTATGGGGATTATCGCGCTCACTGCTGGGCATCGAAATTGTACCTCGATGGTGTTTATGCCCCTTTTTTGCATCAGGAGGAAGTAAATAGCGACCTATGGCTTTTCTTTTTTGCCAGGTTTTTTTGTCATCTGAATTACCGCCCTGAATGATAAAATCCTTTACAACCCTATGAAACTGGGTGTTGTCAAAATATCCTTTGCGGGCCAAATAGATAAAATTGGCTTTGTGATAGGGTACATTGTCGTAAAGTTGTACGGTAAAACTGCCCATGCTGGTAGTGAGCCTTACCTTGTCTTCTTTGAGTTCCTTGGCATAGTTGAAGAAAAAATCTATGACATTTTCCTCATTCAAAACAAATGCTTCCTCTTCTTTTTCCTTTGGCTCTTCCTGAATTTCTTCAGGAACTGGATTGTCCAAAATGGAATCCTTTTTCAATGTATTTTGGGCTTCTTTGAGTTCCTGTTTTTTCGGTGTTTCTCCGCAGGATACCAAAAAAAATAATAGTATACTTGCAAGCAATGCTGAAGGTTTGAGCCCCATGGATTTTGAAAAGTTTTATCAACAAGCTCTAAAAATAAAAAATCTACCGCTTCCCGGTAGTGAATCCCATCACAAAATGTCCCCCTCGTTTCGCAAGCAATGGATTGAATCTAATGCGATTGCAAAACGAAATCCTAAGAAAGCAGGGGTGATGGCCCTTTTTTATCCCGATGAGGTTCAAATCACCCGTTTTTTGCTGATTTTAAGAAAGACCTATCCCGGTGTTCATTCCAATCAAGTAGCTTTTCCAGGGGGTAAAGTGGAAAAAGAAGATAAGACCTTAGTGCAAACGGCTTTGCGCGAAACCCATGAGGAGGTTGGAGTTTCCCCTGAAAATGTTGAAATCATTAAGGAGCTTAGTGAGGTGTATATACCTCCCAGCAATTTTATGGTGCATCCCTTTATTGGTTTAATGAATTCGACACAACGGTTTGTTGCCCAAGAAAGCGAGGTGGAGAACGTAATACAGGTTCCGTTGACTGATTTTATGGATGATGCCAATCTCTATGAAGAGAAAATAACTACTTCGTATGCTAAAAACATCGATGTACCGGTCTTTAAACTAAATGGTTATACGGTTTGGGGAGCCACTGCAATGATGTTGAGCGAGATTAAAGAGCTTTTTAAACAAGTGCTGTAAGCGGCATTTTTGTAAATTAGCTTATAACCAAACTATATGGGGCTATTCAAAGAAAATCCTTTTGGCCATATTCTATTTCTTAAGAAGTGGCTTATACGTGTAGCTGGAATGATTACCCATCAGCGTTATAAAGGATTCAATACCTTGGAAATTGAAGGTTCCCAGGTTATTCGTGACTTACCTGAAACCAATGTCCTATTCGTAAGCAACCATCAAACCTATTTTGCAGACGTTGTGGCTATGTTCCATGTGTTCAACGCAAGCTTAAGCGGAAGAGAAGATAGCATTAAAAACCTGGGATATTTGTGGAATCCCAAGCTGAACATTTACTATGTTGCCGCCAAAGAAACCATGAAGAAGAGCCTGTTGACCAAAATACTGGCCTACGCGGGCTCTATCAGCATAGAACGAACTTGGCGTGCCGATGGTCAAGATGTAAATCGGCAGGTGAAGATGAGTGATATCAGCAATATTGCCAAAGCATTAAACGATGGTTGGGTGATTACGTTTCCGCAAGGTACCACTACGCCTTGGAAGCCTTTAAGAAAAGGAACTGCACATATTATCAAAAGATTCAAACCTGTTGTTGTTCCTGTGGTAATTGATGGTTTCCGCAGGTCCTTTGATAAAAAGGGACTTCGGGTAAAGAAAAAGGGAATTCTTCAATCGATGCACATAAAGGCGCCTTTGGAAATTGATTATGAAAACGAGAGTGTGGAGTCCATCATCGAAAAATTGGAGTATGCCATTGAGCAACATCCATCATTTTTACGGGTGATACCCCAGGAAGACCTTATTGCTTATGAGGAGGAGCATCAAAAACGCAAATGGCGTTATTAGACCTCTAATTTTTGTAGTTCTTTATAATTTTCCTTGAGTCTTTTTAGAAGAATACCATAGAGCAGCTTATAAAAGAACCAAATAAGCACCAATAACACCGCGGTAAAAATTATGGAAACTACAATCACCATAAACCAAAACGCGGTTTCACTTCCTTGTTGACTGGCCGCTTCCGTGATTTTCTTTCCCTCTGGGCCATATATCAAAACACCGTAAAGACTGATTATCATGGTAATGGTAAAAATGATTAGGTTGAACCAGACGTATTGCGTGACGGTGCGTTTCACATTCAAAATGGTCTTCATCAGCTTTTTGGAAGAATCGGTGACTGATATTTTTTTGTAGTTCATATAGAACTTAAAAATGAAATAGAGAATTATGGCGTAGTTTACAAAGTTGAGTACCATCATCACATTGTAAATGTGCATAGCTTTTAGCTCCTGCATGGATTCAGGGTCGCTGAAGAGGATGTTTATGGCCGCCCAAAAAACAAACTCAATGATACTGATGTAAAAAATCCACTTTACCATGGAAGACGATTTTTTCCAAATCATCTTATAGATTTCATCATAAGACAATTTGGGCAGATGTCCTTCTTTTTTCTGCCAATCTTTCTTTAAGAGTTCCAGTTCATCCATCATTGGTTAAGGATTTAATATGGTTCTTAATTTGTTTTTTACCCGATTCATTTTCACTCTTGCATTTACCTCACTGATACCCAATGTTTCCGAAATCTCTGCATAATCCTTATCCTCCAAATAAAGAAAAACCAAAGCTTTGTCGATGTCACCAAGTTGTTTTATGGCATTGTACATTAATTTAAGCTGTTTTTCTTGAGTATCATCATATTCGTCGGCCTTAATTTTAAAAATTACCGAATCGTAATCTTGCGTCTGTACCCTTTTCTTGGATTTTCTATACAGGGTAATGGCCGTGTTAAGTGCCACCCGGTACATCCACGTGCTAAATTTGGCATCCCCTCTAAACTTGGGATAGGCTTTCCATAACTGTATGGTGATTTCTTGAAATAGGTCGTTGTGGGAATCCCTATCATTGGTATAAAGACTACATACTTTGTGAACAATATTCTGATTGTTCTCAAGCTCTGTAACAAAACGATGTTCCAGTTCTTTGTTCAAATGGTTGGTAAGTTTATCTATTGGTAGTTATTCCAACGTTTTTGTTACATTTTCAAAAGAAGAAATCATGTTACTTTCGGTAATCGAGGGCAGGGGCCCGATCTCCTAACAACGGGATATATTTGAAATCTTTTCCGCGTCGCTCTTCAAACTCGGTTTTTGCCTTCTCCACCAAATCAGGATTTTCGAACAAATCAAGGGCAGTCAAGGCCAAGGTTTTGGCAGCGACCATCATTCCCTTGGTTCCAATGGAAGTACCACCTGCTGCTACTGCCTGCCAACTATGGGCTGGAGTTCCGGGTACCCATGTGGCGGCGCGCATACCAACAGTAGGGACTGCGAAACTGACATCGCCAACATCGGTTGAGCCATATGCCCTGGCCACCTCTCTGTAAGGCTGTACGTTTTGTGCAGAATTTACATCCAATTCGGAATACCCAAGACTTTCCGAAATTTTTTGAGCAAATACCCTTTCATTTTCTGTATAGGTAATACCTCCCACTTCTTTTAAATTGTCGTGCATCATTTTTTGTAAGACAAGATTGGGTAAAAGTTCGTGGGTACCACCAATCATCTCATAATCCATGGTCGTTCCGGTTCCCAATGCTGCTCCTTTCGCTGCTTTTACAATACGGTCAAAAATATCAATGACTACATCTCTCTTGTTGTGTCGGGCGTAATAGTAGACTTCAGCAAAATTAGGAACCACATTGGGTGCCTTTCCACCATCTGTAATGACGTAGTGTATTCTTGCTTCTTGAGGGATATGCTCTCGCATCATATTGACCATCATGTTCATTGCCTCGACACCGTCAAGTGCAGAACGTCCCCTGTCGGGTGCCCCGGCTGCATGTGCAGATGTGCCATAAAAGCGAAATTTTGCAGATTTGTTGGCCAAGGCCGCACCAGCGCTGGCTCCGTTTTGAGAGCCAGGATGCCAATGCAGGGCAATATCCACATCGTTAAAAAGACCTTCCCTTACCATATATACCTTACCAGAACCTCCTTCTTCAGCCGGGCAGCCATAAAATCGAATGGTACCCGTGGTTTTGGTTTGTTGTAGCCAGTTTTTGACCTCAATGGCAGCAGCGGAAGACGCGGTCCCGAAAAGATGATGACCGCAGGCGTGTCCGGCTTCTTTGTTGGCCGATTTTTTTTCAGCCACTGCTTGCTGCGAAAGGCCGGGTAGGGCATCGTATTCCCCTAAAATGGCGACTATCGGATATCCTGAGCCATATTCTGCAACGAACGCAGTTGGAATTCCTGCCACTCCTGCTTTGACTGAAAAACCTTCATCCTGCAGTGTTTTTTGAAGCAAGGCTGCACTTTTTTCCTCTAAATAGCCCATTTCGGCCCAATCCCATATCTGAAGGGCGATATCTGAATACTTCTTGGTTTTTTGGTCCAAATTCCGGAGGATACCCTCTTGATTTTTTTGAGAATAAATACTTGGGAAAACCAAACTGGATGCCAAAAGGGAGAAGAGTAGTTTTTTCATGTTTTTTTTGAATTAGTCAGACGAATAAATATACTAAAAAACACCATCTATTATGTTTCCGCGTTCTTTGTAATGCTTAAATTTATGCCTATGTCAGCAATGAATATTCCTCAGTCGAGTATGCCTCGAATCATTATTATTGGTGGTGGTTTTGGAGGCATTTCCCTAGCAAAGAAACTAGCCAAAAAAGATGTTCAAGTGGTTCTTTTGGATAAACATAATTATCACACCTTTCAGCCTTTACTTTATCAAGTCTCCACAGGAGGGTTGGAACCTGATTCCATTGCCTACCCCATTAGGAAAGTGTTGCAGGGTTATCCCAATTTTTATTTCAGATTGGCAGAGGTAGTTAGAATAAATCCAGAAAAAAACACACTGGAAACCAATATTGGGGAAATCAATTATGATTATTTGGTGGTTGCCACAGGTTCTGAAACCAACTTT
Organism: Allomuricauda sp.; assembly: GCF_028282265.1. Taxonomy (GTDB): domain Bacteria; phylum Bacteroidota; class Bacteroidia; order Flavobacteriales; family Flavobacteriaceae; genus Flagellimonas. The sequence continues at coordinate 4,201 of NZ_JANQIH010000099.1, read as the reverse complement.
TTTGGAAACCAGAGCATCGAGACGCATAGCATGGCCATGAAATCTATTCCTCAATCGTTAAACCTTCGAAGTTTGATTTTGGAAAACTTTGAACAGGCTCTGTTGACCGATGACCTTCATGAGCGTGATTCCTTAATGAATTTTGTAATTGTAGGTGGAGGCCCCACCGGGGTTGAATTGGCCGGTGCATTAGCTGAAATAAAGAAAGGAATACTTCCAAAGGATTATCCTGATTTAGACACGAGAAGGGCTCAAATAAATTTAATACAGGGAGGTGACCGTATTCTTCCTGCCATGAGCGAAATAGCATCTAAAAAGGCGGAACGTTTTTTGGAAAAACTAGGGGTCAATGTTTGGAAAAACATTCGGGTTGAAGGGTATGATGGGAAATATGTCAAAACCAACACAGATACTTCTTTTGAAGCTGCAACCTTGGTATGGGCTGCCGGTGTAAAAGCGGTATGTATTGATGGTATGGATGCCAAGGAACTTCTCTGCCGCGGCAATCGATTAAAGGTCAATAGATTTCATCAGGTGGAAGGCTTAGAGAATGTATTTGCAATTGGGGATGTGTCCCAGATGGAGACAGAAGCCTTCCCCAATGGGCATCCTATGATGGCCCAACCTGCTATGCAGCAGGGGGAAAGTTTAGGCGAAAATTTGGTTCGAATGATAGATGAAAAGCCTATGAAACCCTTTATATATCGAGATAAGGGGAGCATGGCAACTATAGGAAGAAACAAAGCGGTCGTAGACCTGAAAAATTTCAAATTCCAAGGGGTTTTTGCCTGGTATGTTTGGATGTTTGTACACCTTTATTTTTTGATTGGTTTTAGAAATAGAGTTGTGGTCTTTATCAATTGGGTCTATAATTATATCAAATTCGATAGGGAGGCACGATTGATCATTCGCCCTTTTAAAAAACAATACCAGGTCGTCCGGAAACAGCCAGTAGAATGAATTTATGTGTTTAAAAGGGTTAAAACTTCCTTAATTCCGATCACAAATAAAATTGATGTTTTGTAAATTGTAGGGAAGAAAGCAGTTAGTGAACCTTCAACAATTTTTTCCCAGCTTGGTATGCCTTTTGGTTTTTTCGACTATCAGAGGCCAACAACCCAATACAGGCAATTACAAGGAAAAACCCCTCATTCGTATTGAGAGTTTTGGGACACCCACTTTTTTCGGTGGTGAGCGATACGGCGATTTTGAGATAGCCATTCCACTTTCTGAAAGTACCGAAATCAACATTTTCGGCTACCACTACAAAAATATGATTGCAGAACGCTTCCGTATACCGATTCAAATAAAGCAATATGTTGGCGAAAAACTTTATCTAATTGGTGGATATGAACAGGAATGGGATTTGCTCAATAACTATAGCGGAACACCTAATCCAAGGCCACTTCAAAGTATATATTATGGCATGGGTTATGACGTAAAGGAAGGATTTTCGATTGAAGCGTCTATGCAGAACATTATTGTTCAACCTGAAAATGCTTTTGGTCAACCCGAATTTTTGCCCCTTGGTTCGATGGGAGGAAGTACTTTTTTAAAAGTGGGAACCAAGTACAAATTCTAATCACGAATTGTATTTCTGGGGTGAAACTCTCCCAAAACCTTTGCCAAATGTCTTCGATTGACATGCATATACACTTCGGTTGTGGTTATGCTTTCATGTCCCAGCATTTGTTGTATAGATCTAAGGTCTGCTCCATTCTCTAAAAGATGGGTTGCAAATGAGTGACGAAAAGTATGGGGACTAATGTTCTTTTTAAGACCAATCTCTTCGGCCAAACGTTTTACAATGGTGAAAATCATGGCGCGCGTCAGTTTAGCCCCGCGACGGTTTAAAAAAAGAAAATCCTCGAACGATTTTTGAATCTTTTGATGGAGCCTCACCTCATACCGGTAGATATTGATGTATTTTATATTGATTTCACTTATAGGCACAAACCTTTGTTTGTCTCCTTTACCGGTAACCTTAATGAATCCTTCATCGAAAAAAAGGTCCGATAGTTTGAGTCCAATCAGTTCAGATACCCTTAAACCACAACCATAAAGAGTTTCCAAAATGGCCCTATTACGTTCGCCTTCCTGCTTTGAAAGATCAATTGCTGCAATAAGCTTATTGATTTCCTCTACACTTAAGGTATCTGGAAGTTTTCTACCAACCTTTGGAGTCTCAATCAAGTCCACGGGATTATCGGTCCGGTAGTCCTCAAAAACCAAGTAATTGAAAAAACCTCGGAGTCCCGAGATGATTCGGGCTTGGGAACGTGGGTTTACGACCTTGGCAACTTCATAAATGAACTGTTGAATCACCTCTTTGCCAATGCCGATGGGCTGCTCTTGAAGTTCGTTGGTCTCCACATATGTAATCAATTTAACGACGTCCCTTGAATAACTGGCAATGGAATTATCGGCCAGTCCCCTCTCTATTTTGAGGTAGTCACGATAATCTTTCAAGGCTTGCTTCCAGTTCATTCGTTAAAAATAGAAACAAAAAAGAGTAACCAAAATACTTATGGTCGATTGGTCAATCCAAATCGGGTTTTGGTCAATTCTGCCAAAGTATTGTATTCAATTACAAATACCTTGACCACGTGTTTATTCATACTTTTTTGAGGATGGGTGCGTTTTAAGACTTTATAAACCATACTCAATCATGAAAAAAACCATTACAACAACTATTTTTTTATTCTTAGTGATTCTTACAACCAACGCCCAAGTAGACCGAAGCAGTTTTAAGGCTGGACTTACCGCCGGAATTCCGGTTGGCGACGCTTCCGAAGTGTCAAGTTTTAGCATTGGATTTGATGTCAACTACCATTGGGGTATATCAAGGCTTTTGGATGTTGGATTTGCAACGGGCTTTCTAAATGCCTTTGGAGATACGGAAACCATAAACGTGGGTGGATTTGAAGTTGAAGGAGAATTTGAAGATTATCAAATTATTCCAGCCGCAGCATCCGTTCGCCTTTATCCAACTTATGAGTTTAAGCTTGGTGCAGATTTAGGTTATGCAATTGGTGTGAACGAAGGAAATGAAGGAGGATTTTATTATAGACCGATTGTCGGATATAACATCACAGGAAATACTGAGATCAACGTTTCTTATACCGCTATTGAAAATGACCCAACATTTTCTTTCGTGATGGCAGGGGTGTTGTTCCTTTTTTAGTGGAATACGAAAGGGACTGATTTTGGAATGAAGTAACAACCATAAATATATAAAAATGAAAAAATCAGTATTTACATGCGTTCTAATCTTTTCTCTTTCGTTGACCGTAAAAGCCCAGACCAGTTATGACGGTGCCGTCGGACTTGGAATAGACCTTAATGGAGATTTTACCTTCGTTGGTGCTGCGGGAAAATATTTTTTTTCCGAAAAACATGTAGGTCAGGCCCATTTGGGTTTTGAGGATAACGCAACCATAATCACAGCGCTTTATTCGTTCCATAAACAATTTGTGGGCGCCAGAGGTCTTAGATGGTATACGGGAATTGGCCCAAGTATTGTTTTCTTGGATGGGGACAATATCTTTTCACTACGCCCACATGCAGGTTTGGATTTTAAGTTCGATGGAGTTCCCATAGTTTTGAATTTTGACTGGCGACCGGCTGTTGTTTTAAGCAATTCTGGTGATAATGAAGTTGGTAGTTTTGGGTTTGGAATCATGTTTGCTTTCAATTAGGTAGTCTCCTTTTAGGATCTTATTAAAAAATCTGACTTAATCAAAACTCCCATGGATTTTCCCTATTAAAAAATGGTTAAGTGCTGAGGAAGTGAAAAAAAGCACTTTGTAGTTGGAGGGAAAGCCCATACTTTTATTCACTCAAACATGAACTTAAATAACATGAGAAAGCTTCTTCCTTTTCTGATTTTCACTTTTGTTTTTTTACAAACAACTTCCGCGCAGGACATAGATGTTGGAATTACAGCGGGCTATCTTAATGCCGATGGAAAACTTGAGCTGGGCGACGTTGAAGTAAATTTAGATGCTGAATCTGGGTTCTATGCCGGATTTGTATTGGATTTTTCCTTAAGCGACCGATTCGGCCTGCGTCCAGAGATTTTGTATTTCAACGTGGACGATTCTGATGCTATCTTTATTCCCTTGTTGGCCAAAATTGGCATTTTTAAAGGGTTGCATGTACAAGCTGGTCCACAACTGGGATTTGCGCTGGAAGATTTACC
>NZ_JANQIH010000065.1 GCF_028282265.1 Allomuricauda sp. | reverse complement strand
CCCCATACAGTGTCATCCGGATAAAATTGATAAAACAAATGATAAACCCCTTCGTGATATACCAATCCATTGGGGTCGTTCATCCATTTTTCTTGTGGGCTGAAGTGGTATTGGGGTCGGTACGTTTCTGAATATAAAGCACTTGGTGTTGCATCAGGTTCGTTATTCTGTTCACTTTGTTTGCAGGCATGCAGCAAAACAAGCATAAAAGAAAGGAATATTATATTTTTCATGATAGCTTAGTAGGGTTTCAAAGTATAAGATAATCATAATTGTTATTCGCTGTCTTAGATGGCTTTGTTATAGTTTTTATTTTTGAACCATGAGAAGCATCTTCCTTTTCATTCTTTTTTTAGCGCTGATACTTCAGGGATGGACACAATCCAGTATTCCGGATGCTCTTGAAATGTTCAACAATGGGTCCATAGAGTATGTGTTTCCGAAAAGCCTTGCGGGTATGAAAAACATAACACTTCTAGACACCAGGGAAAAGGAAGAGTTTGAGACCAGTCACCTAAAAAATTCAATTTGGGTGGGACATGAGGATTTTAACCTAAGCCGTGTGAAGTCCATTCTTCCCGAAAAAGACACCCCAATAGTTTTGTATTGTTCCATTGGAGTGCGGTCTGAGGATATTGGCGAAAAGCTCCAAAAGGCAGGTTACACCAATGTAAAAAACTTGCACGGAGGTATTTTTCAATGGAAAAATGAAGGATATCCGGTATATGACCTTGCACAAAAAGAAACCCAAAAAGTACATGCTTATAGTAAGTTCTGGGGAAGGTTACTGACCAAGGGTGAGAAAATTTATTCAAACAAAACCGAATCGCTTGAACCCAAAGAAAAGTAACCTACTCCTTATCTTCACCCGAAATCCCGAATTGGGGAAATGTAAAACGCGATTAGCTTCCAAGATTGGGGACAAAGCTGCCCTTGAAGTCTATAAATTCCTTCTTGAACATACGGTTTCCTTCACAAAAGGACTCGATATTCAAAAACAGGTCTATTATTCTGAAGCCATTTGGGGCAACGATATTTGGGATAATTCAGTCTTTCAAAAACGATTACAAAAGGGTCCAGATTTAGGACAAAAAATGCTGAATGCTTTTAGCAAAGGGTTTGCTTCAGGTTTTAAAAAAATCGTTATCATTGGAAGCGATATGTATGACCTTTCACAATCTGATTTGGAGGAAGCATATAGAGTTTTGGACGATAATGACTTTGTAATTGGCCCTGCGGAAGATGGGGGTTATTACCTGCTAGGAATGACCCAGCTAAACCCAAATCTGTTCGAAAATAAATCTTGGGGACAAGACACTGTGTTGAGGGACACCTTGAATGACTTACAACAATCGGATGTATTTCTACTCCAAGAAAAAAATGATGTTGACCGCTATGAAGACATTAGGGATATCGATGTCTTTCAACCCTTTTTAACCCATATGAAAGAATGACTAAAAAACAAGTAGAAGAATCACTGGAGTATTTAAAGAAGAAAGGATTTGAATCTCCTGAAATAGGTATAGTCCTGGGCACCGGTTTGGGCCAATTGGTCGGTGAAATAGAAAACCCGATAGAGGCCCACTACAACCATATCCCCTATTTTCCATTGGCAACAGTGGAATTCCACTCTGGAAAATTGATTTACGGTACCATTAGCGGTAAAAAGGTTGTGGTAATGCAAGGTAGGTTCCATTTGTACGAAGGTTATGATTTTCTCGATATTACCTATCCCATTCGGGTAATGCACGGACTTGGTATTCAAAAATTGTTCGTTTCCAACGCGGCGGGTGCCATTAATCTTAATTTCAAAAAAGGAGATATCATGCTCATTGAGGATCATATCAATCTTCAAGGGGGTTCACCTTTGGCCTTTAAAAACGTTGTCGAATTTGGTGACCGCTTTGTGGATATGAGCGAGCCTTACGACCTTGAAATGCGAAAAAAAATAAAGGCCATTGCCCAAAAAGAGGGGATTTCCTTGCAAAAGGGAGTTTATGTTTCGGTAGTCGGCCCGCAATTGGAAACCAAGGCCGAATATCGAATGCTTAAAGTATTGGGTGCCGATGCCGTTGGAATGAGTACGGTTCCCGAAGTAATTGTTGCCAATCATTTACGACTACCCATTGTAGCCGTTTCAGTGTTGACAGATGAGTGCGACCCAGATAATCTTCAACCTATTAACATACAGGAGATTATAGAAATCGCAGGAAAGACGGAACCAAAAATGATACAACTTTTCAAAGAATTAATAAAGGAAATATGAGTTATTTGAATGCTACCCAAGACCTCTACAAAGAGGCAGCCATCACACCAGATGTTGGATTATGCTGTACTACGAACCCCGTTTGGCAATTCCCCGGGCTTTCCATTCCGAAAATCATGCAGGAAATGAACTATGGCTGTGGAAGCACAGTTTCGGCCCAGGATTTGATTGACAATCCCAAGATACTTTATGTCGGTGTTGGTGGAGGAATGGAACTACTCCAATTTTCCTATTTTTCCAGACAGAAAAGTGGTGTAATCGGTGTAGATTCGGTGGATGAGATGCTACAAGCATCACGAAATAACTTTAAAATAGCAGAAGAAGAAAACGACTGGTTCAAAAGTGAATTTGTCGATTTGGTCAAAGGAGATGCACTGAATCTTCCTGTAGAAGACGAAAGCATAGATGTAGCAGCCCAAAATTGCCTTTTCAACATCTTTAAGATGGAAGATTTGAAAAAGGCCGTTTCAGAAATGTACCGTGTGCTCAAGCCACATGGACGATTGGTAATGAGCGATCCAGTTTGCGAACAACCGATGAACGAGGAGCTTCGCAACGATGACCGTCTTCGAGCTCTTTGTCTAAGCGGCAGCATTCCCATTAAGGATTATGTTAAGGTTT
>NZ_JANQIH010000023.1 GCF_028282265.1 Allomuricauda sp. | reverse complement strand
CTTGACCAGAATTTGGTTGGTCCTTCCCTGAAATAATATTCAAAATAGAAGTTTTACCGCTCCCATTTTTGGCTACCAAGGCAATCTTCTGCCCTTTATTGATTCCAAAGGAAATATTGGAAAACAGTACTAGCTCCCCATAGGATTTTGATATACTCTCAGCGGTCAATAAGTTCATTAGGATAGAAAATATCTAGGGCGATTGGATTTTAAAGTATTTTAACAAATAGATATAACGGATAGCCAAAGCAGTAAAGATAAGTATTATTACAGGCGAGAAGCTTTGAACCCCTGTGGCCCATAAAATCAAGGTAAGTGCGAGTAACCCAAACAGCACCCAAATGTACTTGGGCATCCAATCTGCAAGCCGAGGTCGGAATAATAATATGAAAGCTACAACCACATTGACAGGCATGGCCCAGAGAATATTGTAGTTTTTAGGAGTGGAAGTGTGGTCGGTAGCCACCCAAAGCAAAAATAATATGGTCCCAACAAGTCCGGTAATGAAAAAAAGTGAAAAATCTAGCCAACGACTCCGAGCCTTGTGCTTATTGTCCAAATAGGTAATGGTAGCAACAAAAATCAGAAATAAAGAAAACCAGAATACGGGAGACAATGGGAAAAAGGTTTCTTTTTCGAGGTCAGAATAATCAAGAATGACCCGTTCTCTTTCCATAAGGGGTTTATCGTTTTTGGTGGTGTTTCGAATCTGATACATGGCATAATCTGGCATGAACATATGTTCTTTTACCGTTGCCTTTCTATCAACGACCGACCCGAACGCAAGATCGATTCCAAAAGAGGCCCAAGTGTTGTAAGGAAGATACTGTCTCACCAACTGCCGAAAACTGAACTGCTTTTTCAAATGGGGAGATTCGAACTTGATTTCTCCCTTAAATTGTTCCAACAAGATGTCCCCAGTTATGCTGGAACAGTTGTTCCACAGTGGGTCGTAGGGATAATCCCGGTTTTCGGGACGATAGTTTTCTTCAAAAAAAGCAAGGAGTTGATTTCTTTCAGATAAATCGAGGTCGAAAATCTGTTCACGCACCCAACGTTTTTCCAATTCATATTCATACAAGAAACGTTCGAAAGTAGTTCTTGAAAGGGAGTAAATCATCTTACCCTTGGTAAAGTTCAAATAGAAATTGGGACGGTTAAAATCAAATGTCCCATAATTATAGACCACATCGATATCTAAAACCGGGTCCTGTACCCTAAAAGCTGTATGACCAAATGAGGAATAGAGTTCATCTCCACTCCCGCAGGTAAGCAGACTGATTTTGGAAGCTTCAGAAAGTGAAGGATTTTGGGATATAACCGAAATCGGGAACAGAAGTAGTGGTAAAAATTTAAGAAAACGCCCCATAGCTTTCATTGAATGGACAAATATCAGAATAAATCGAACATGGCAATGCGATTGAAAATAGACTCTTTCTTTTTTCTTCTATTTTTACAAAAATCCTAACCATGAAACAGCATATTCCCAACTTCATAACCTTGCTCAATCTTTTTAGCGGCTGCATCGCTGTAGTATTTGCCGTCTTGAACCGCTTGGAAATTGCAGCTCTTTTTGTCTTTTTGGGGATTTTCTTTGATTTTTTGGATGGATTGGTAGCCCGCTTGTTGGGAGTGCAGAGCGAAATTGGGGTTCAGTTGGATTCCTTAGCCGATATGGTAACCAGCGGATTGGTACCGGGAATTGTAATGTTTCAACTGTTAAATATGTCCCACACAGGTGGGTGGGGGCATGGCTTTTTAGATACAGATAGTGATATCAGCTACGTGTCCTTTTTTGGCTTTTTAATAACATTGGCCTCAGCCTATCGTTTGGCCAACTTTAATGTGGATGAGAACCAGGTTTCATCCTTTTCAGGTTTGCCCACACCTGCCAATGCCCTTCTTATTTTGTCATTGCCCCTGATTCTTTTGTACCATAACAACGATGCACTCAACAACTTAATTTTGAATCCATGGTTTTTGATAGTACTTACCCTTCTGAGTGCCTTTTTGCTCAATTCAAGAATACAACTATTTGCGCTCAAGTTTGAAAATTGGAGTTTTAAGGATAACTCAATTCGTTACCTTTTCTTGATTGGGAGCCTTGTTCTCTTACTGACACTTAGGTTTTTGGGGATTCCCATAATCATTTTCATGTATGTACTGTTTTCTTTCTTAAAACCGAGTTAACATTTAAAGTAGGAGTTGTATGACAGGGGTTTGAAGTGTATTTTTAAGAAAAGGCTAATTCTATGAAAAGATACCTACTCTTCTCTTTAAAACTTTATTTGTTCATATTTCTACCGCTTTTATGTTCTGGACAGTCAGAAGAGGTACTTCCTGAGCCTCAGTCCTCTTTAACGTCATACTTTAAGATGCCCAGGGAATCCATTCATCTTCATCTAAATAAAACGGTGTATGTTGAGGGAGAGGAGATTTGGTTTGCGGGTTACATTTTCAATAGAAAAATAGAAAAACCCTTCCAAGAGACTGCCAATATTTATGTCGGTATCTACGATAGTATTGGAAATCAAAAGGACAAGTTCCTCTTTTTGGGTAGAGAAGGATATATGAATGGTAATATCTATATAGATAGTAACTATGCTTCGGGCACTTATTACTTAAAAGCCAGTACAAGCTGGATGAGAAACTTTAAAGAGGACGATTCTTTTGTTGAAAAAATTAAAATCCTTTCACCTGCTTCGCAGCTTAAGAAAAATACTCGGTCCAATATGGAATATGACGTTCAATTTCTTCCGGAAGGAGGCAATTTGGTGGCCGAAATTGTAAACAATGTTGGGGTTAAGATACTTAATGAACAAGGTTATGGAGCTCAGATACAAGAAGGCCATGTGTTTGATAACGAAGGAAATCCAATTACCAAATTCAGTAGCAATGAATTGGGTATGGCCAGATTCGATTTCACCCCGAAGAAGGGACTTCTTTATTATGCGGATATCCGGTTTTTAAACGGTGACATCAAAAAATATGATTTACCCGGGCAAAAACGTTTTGGCGTGAATGTTAAAGTTCAAAGCAACCCAAATTTAGAAAACATAGGTCTTGTTTTTGAAACCAACAAAGAAACTCAACGCCAATTAAAGGACAAAAATTTTTACTTCTTGATCCACAAGGATGGAGATTCGAAGAAAACCCACTTCAATTTCAACAAAAGCAAAGTAGCCAAGTTCTTTTTGGCAAAAAACGATTTAAAGAAAGGGGTCAACACGATTACGCTTTTTGATGAAAAAAACAATCCAATTTTGGAACGAATGGTTTTCAACAGAACGGGGATTG
>NZ_JANQIH010000254.1 GCF_028282265.1 Allomuricauda sp. | reverse complement strand
AGTGCTTTCCATCCCCTATTGCTCATGGCCAAATTGATGGAACGTCCAGAGAATTCAACCATTCTAATATCAGGTCTACGGTCAAAGACCGTAATGGTATGTCCTCTTTTTCTTAAGTAAATGGCTAAAAGTGAACCCACCAATCCAGAACCGATGATGGCAATATTTTTCGGAGTTTGCGCCATGAAATGACTTGAGGTCAATTTTCGTTAGGGAGCTAAAATAAGCAATTAAACCTGATGAGACGCTTCAATAAAAATTCCATTTGGCATAAACACATTTTTTGTTTATCTTTTTTATAATTTTGTTAAACAAAATATGGAACACTATACTTCGATTGATTTAGAGCAGATACCTTCACGGCAGCGGGCACATATGATGAATTCCATTTCGGGCTATAAATCGGCCAATTTAATTGGAACGTGTTCCCGCGAAGGAACTTCCAATCTTGCCGTTTTCAATTCGGTTTTTCATCTAGGCAGCAATCCCGCCTTTCTTGGCTTTATAATGCGTCCCTTAACTGTGGAAAGGCATACTTATGATAACATAAAATCAACCTCAAAGTATACTATAAATGCCATAACCCAGGAAATGTATCGAGAAGCCCATCATACTTCAGCAAAGTATACGGAAAATGAATCTGAGTTTTCAGCCACTTCATTTGAGGAAAGCTACAAGGATGGTTTCTTGGCTCCCTATGTGAGGCAAAGCCCAATTCAGATAGGGTGTCGCTACGTTAACGAATACACTATTGAGGAAAACGGATGTATACTGATAGTAGGAGCGGTAGAACATGTTTATGTGGTTTCCGGATTGTTACATGATGACCATTGGGCACAATTGGATAGAGCGAACGTCATGTCAATCATCGGGCTCGATGGTTATGCTTTACCCCAACTGGAGGACCGATTGGACTATGCACGCCCCAATCAAACCCCAAAATCCCTTCTTGATGGCACACAGGAAAGTTAATCTTCCAACCAAAGTGTGTGTTGTTTGTATGAAACCCTTTTTGTGGCGAAAAAAATGGGAAAGAAACTGGAATGAAGTGAAATATTGCAGCGAGCGTTGCAGAAAATCCAAACAAAATGCAAAATAGTCTGGTTTGGTTCAGGAATGACTTACGCATATGCGATAATCACAGTTTAGCAGAGGCACTCAAAGGGGAAAAGGTCATAGCGGTATATTTCTTTGACCCAAGACATTTTGGCAAATGTCCCTTCGGATTCAGGAAAACCGAAAAGTTTAGAGCAAAATTCTTAGTACAAACTGTAGCGCAGCTTCAACGGAACTTGCAAAAACTAAATATCACCTTACTAACTTATCACGCCAAACCTGAAGATGTACTTCCAAACCTCATTAAGAACAATGCCATCGGCAGTGTTTATCTTCAAAAAGAATGGACCAGTGAGGAAGAAAATGTACTTCATCAAGTGAGAAGTACTTTAAAACCCACGATATCGTTCGTGGAGACTTTTGATCAGTTTTTGTTCCATCCCCACGACCTCCCCCATGCCTCTTTCCAAGCTATTCCCGACGTTTTTACCCAGTTCCGTAAAAAGTGCGAAAAAATGGTGGCCGTTCGTCCTATGCTCCAATCTTTTCAGCCCAAATCCGCAGATAACCTTGTTGAAAACCATACGATACTTCCATCACTAAAGGAATTGGGCCTTGAAGACTTTCAAACCGATTCGCGAAGCGCTTTCCCCTTTCAAGGAGGTGAAGACGAAGCATTGCAAAGGCTCGAATACTACTTTTGGGAGAGCAAAAAACTGGCCTTTTACAAAAAGACACGTAATGGCTTGGTTGGGCGGGATTATAGCTCCAAGTTTTCACCATGGCTTGCGAACGGAAGTATTTCACCTCGAACTATTTATTGGGAAGTAAAACGTTTTGAAAAGGAAATCAAGAAAAATCAAGATACCTATTGGCTTGTTTTTGAGCTCATTTGGCGAGATTATTTTAAATATGTCTCCTTGAAATATGGGAACAAGATTTTTAAGATAGGTGGAATCCTGAGCAAGTCCTATTCTTGGGGAAATGATGGACATCTTTTGGATTCTTGGATTAATGGAAACACTCCGGAACCTTTTGTA
>NZ_JANQIH010000248.1 GCF_028282265.1 Allomuricauda sp. | reverse complement strand
GGGCAGTATCTGAAATTGTTGTTTTGCGGTTCTTCAAATTTTTGATGATTGGTTCTTGGTCTGGTAATTATGACAAGTAATTTAATTAATAATTAAACTATATCGGCGGAAAAGAATCGTTATTTCAATATCCCGACTCTCTCTTGTCAAAGTTTTGCTGTGATTTTACCATTTATGGATTAATTACTTGAGGCAATAGATTTGCTTCAAATCCTTTCAAAAAATAGCCAACCAACACCTCCTACTCTCCCCTCCTATCCTTCTTTGCTACAACTTCAGTAGACAAGCTAAGTCAGATTGTGTAAAAAGTGTTTATTCATAGGTTGTTTATTTGATTTCATACGAACAAATAACAATATGCAAATTGACCAGAGAAAGAAGTATACGGCTGCTAAGTTTTAATTAGTATTTTTATTTGTCTCATCTATATTCCATTAGGTTATGTTGATTATATCGATAAGAAGAATATTTGTATGCATCATTACAATTTTCATTGTTACCCTATATTCTTGTAAAAAAGAGAAAAAATCTGATGAAACGACTGTTTCAGATTCCAATAAAACCAATTTAAAAGAAGCACTGACCTTTTATGCTTCTTTTGATAAAGGAGTTGATGCAGATTTTTCATTAGGTGATTCTCGCATGTATACTGTACCCAATAGAAAAGCGATAGATTCTGCGAAAGTCGGATTACACAAACCTGATATTAGCAGACAGGAAGCAAAAGGAAAATATGGTCATGGGCTGGTGTTTACGGAGCGTAGCAAGGGAAATATTTATTATCCCAGTGAAAAAAATATAGCCTACAATACAGAAAATTGGAGTGGCGCAGTTTCATTTTGGTTAAGTTTAGATCCTGCAACGGATTTAGAACCCGGCTATTGCGATCCCATTCAAATTACAGATGTAAGTTATAATGATGCTGCTATTTGGGTTGATTTCACCAAAGAAAATCCGCGTGATTTTCGATTAGGGGTTATTGGAGACCGCAACGTATGGAATCCAAATCCTGAAGGACCTGATAACGAGAACCCTATTTTTAATAAGCGTCTGACCGGAGTACAAAATCCACCTTTTGCTCGTGGCCAGTGGACCCACATTTTGATTAATTTTTCTAACCTAAATACGAATAATGGACAGGCTTCCCTATACTTAAATGGTGAACTCAAGGGTACTCGTGAAAATATTGATACGCCCTTTACTTGGGATTTATCTAAATCCAGTATTTATTTAGGATTAGGGTATATTGGACTCATGGACGAATTATCTATTTTCAATAGAAGCTTATCAGATAAGGAAATTACAACACTGTATGAGTTAGAAAATGGGGTACATACTATTTTAGAAATAAAGAAATGACGCCGTATTTAAGAATACGATTGAAAAAGCGGGATTCCTCAATCGGAATCCCGCTTAAAAATTTTGTTGGACACTACAAGTTAATGACACCGATATTCATCACAGCCTGGATCCTCAAGAGGATCAGGTATGTTGCAATCACATATCCGTCCCCCGATCCCACCACGAATGGATAGTTGTTCTTCTTTACTCAATGTTCGTCCTAGATTCAAAATGTTCTTTAACATGATATAAGATTTAGAGTTATTGTAAGAATATACATTATCTTTTATCATTAAAAAACTACTTTTCTAGATTTATCACAACATTAACTATTAGGTGATTACTGTTCAAGTGACTTACCGTTGGGGTTTATGCGTTTATCCAGCCACTGTTGAAAACAATTATCGTTTGGTTATACTTTACCGCTCAAAAATCAAGTAGAGCGCTATTGTTCGGGCACAACGCGTATAAGTCTACCTGGACCCTCAACGACAATATATAGATAACCGTCGTTACCCATTTCAGCGTCGCGCACCCGGCCTATATCCTCCAGTAGTGTTTCATGGCCAACGACCACGTTACCATTCATTTTTAATCGATGGAGGTATTCGAATTTGAGCGAACCGACGAACAGGTCATTTCTCCAATTTCCGTAGAAGTCGCCAGAGACAAAGGTCATTCCACAAGGAGCAATGGAGGGAGTCCAGTGATGTATGGGCTGTTCCATGCCATCCAATTCCGTTAAATCGGTAAAGGTAGTTCCGTCGTAATTGATACCATAGGATATTACAGGCCAACCATTGTTATTTCCCGCTTCCAAAAGATTGATTTCATCGCCACCTTGGGGTCCATGTTCTCCTTCCCAAACAGCTCCGGTCTCGGGATGTATGCTCATCCCCTGAGGATTTCGCGTACCATAAGTGAAAATGGAATTAACGGCTCCCGAGGTATTGTAAAATGGGTTATCCGTAGGAATTTGACCGTCGTCATGAATCCGGTGTATTTTCCCGATAGCATTGTCTAATGCTTGAGGATAGGTGTCCCGTCGTCCACGGTCTCCCACAGAAACGTACAGGAATCCACTGTTGTCAAATACCAATCTAGAGCCAAAGTGTGCACCACTATCCACATAGGGAAGCGCTGTAAAGATAACTTCCACTTGACTCAAGTTGTTTCCGTTGAGCATGCCTCGTGCCACAGCGGTGGCCAGTTGTGATCCATTGTCAGGATTGGCTCGGGAATAGGACAGATATACCAGGGAATTATTTTCAAAATCAGGGTGTATGATTACATCCAGTAGTCCCCCCTGCCCTTCTGAAACAATATCAGGGAGATTGGTCACTTCTACCAAATTCCCATCATTTTGCACCAAGAACAAACTTCCCCCGCGTTCAGTCACCAAAAACGCTCCACTAGGTAATTGTTCTATCCCCCAAGGAACACCGGGAATTTGATCTGTTATGGTTTCCAATCGAAAAGTAAGGTCATCCGATGAGATCAATCCAGATAAATCTGGGTTTTCCTCTTCTAACATTGCCAATGTTTTTCCTTCAATTTCAGTAAGTATATAATTGGTTAATTCCTGGATTTCTTGTTCACTAAAAAGCGAACCGTAAGCTGGCATACCATTATTTGTATATCCATTGGCTATAGATTGGGCAACCTCTTCGAAAGAATTGCCATACGTCCATTCGCGTTCCACGAATGAACTCATGTTTTGTCCATGGCAGCCCCCACAATGATTTCGGTAGTTGAGGGCAGCTCCTACCAACTCAACCGGGTCATTGACTGGGTCAATTACTTCTTCAACTGGAGTCTCGGAATCTTGTGAGCTATTACAGGCCATCATTAGGTACAAAAGGCCAAACAGAGCAATTTTCATTGTTGGATTTAACCATTTATAGGTGTCCTTTAATTTGAAGGTTATCTTAGCAAACTGACTTGAGGTGATTGGGGCCATACTATTCCATATTAGATACGTGAAGCACGTTTTCTTACTCCCGTTGCGGTATATTCACGTTCACCCCCAACATGACCACACACACGAAGTACATCCACGTTACATATAATGTAACGTACTATATACGAATAAAGTATGGCGTTGGGACGGCACTCGGGTATAGGTCCAAAAAGTGTTCTAAGGTAAAAATGTATACAAAGAATGTAAAAACATATACGTTTTGAAGCTACAGTAGCCAGAATTTTGTGTCAGAAACATTCATAAAAACTATAATCATGGCACAAATGGCAGAATCCTGAAAAGACAATTTAATTTTTACCAAATGCCGGTACGATGGTTTCAAAAACGGGCTTCATAATTTTGTCATCTTCCCGGTCAAAACCTGAGATGACCATGGTCAAATCCAGTTCTTCCACGACTATAACACGTTGTCCACCACCTCCCCAGGCCAAGGTCATATCATAGCTTTTGTTACCAACTTGTACAGGGGTGTGGTACCAAAAATAACCATAACAATAGTTCTTGGGCATCCAATCTATGGCGGGCATTACAATACCGCTAGTGGCTTTTTTTAGATACGCTGTAGAAATGAACTGTTCCCCGTTCAATTTGCCTTCGTTTTCCACTAAATGCCCAAATTTGAGCATGTCGCGGGGCATAATCTTAGCCTGCCACCCCGCCTGTGGCAGACCGCTGGCATGATTGGACCATTCATAATTGGTAATACCCAGTTTGTCTAGAAACTCTTCCTTTATAAAATCCTCAGCTGTTCCAGGCACCACAGCGTCAATAACCGTCATGACCATCATGGGATTAAAATTACCATATAAATAGGTCTGGGTTTCGCTGGTTATGGGCTCACTGCGTTCAAGAAGTGTCTGCACCAACCCCTGCCCTTTTAATGTAACGGAATCGTTTTCAACTTCTTTCCATTGTTCACGGTCGATTGTCAATCCCCCTTGCATGGTCAATGCCTTATGTAGAGTTATTTTCTCGGTGCCTTGTGTGAATTTTTTAGGGTCCAAGTCTTTTAAGAAATCCGTCAAAGGTCTGTCTAGGTCTTCCATGGTCAGATACCCTAGCTGCATTGCTCTTCCCACAAGCAAACTGGTATAGCCTTTTACCGCGGAAGCTTGTCCGTGTGGCAAATTGATACGTCCTTTTTTATAATAGGATTCAAAAACAAGTTTGTTTTTGTGCGAAATGAGCAAGGCATCGTAGTTCCCATATTTGCCATCAAAAATTTCCTGGGCAACTTTTAGTATGGCATTCTTTTCATTATCATCCACCAATAATTCACCCACTGATATCCCATCTTCCCTTTCTTCTGGAACTGTGCTAACAAAGGCATTGTTAAGCTGAGGGATTTCCCGGAATGAGGGCTTATAGTCAGCAACTGCAATATGGGACATAGCGGATGACAACCAGGCGACACTTTCTATTGCGATTCGTGGGAAAGCGGTTTGGTGATCACCTTCAATGGTTTTACTCTGCATTGATACCTTCAAATGTGTTCTAGCCCTCAGCAAATCCTTAAATTCCTCAGTGGTTTCGTCCCTTTCTTCCTCCAAGGTACCGTATGCCATAAATACATTGGCATGCAATGTCTGGCTCTTATCCGACTCGGTAGCTACAAGCTTGGCATTGATCTCCGATAAATAGGGCATTATGCTTTTGCTTAATGGACTGCCAAGAATGTAGTTATCAAAAGTATCGGGTTGCGTCAGTAGTATGTAAGCTCCGAACGCACCGCTCAAGGAGTAACCAAAGTAACTACGGCTGTTGGAATCGGTACGGTAGTTTTTATCCACATAAGTGATGACATTGTTTCGAATAAATGCCAAGTGATTTTCGGCTTCCCCAAATTTTAGTTTGGGATGATTGGGGTTTGACTTTTTCCAGAATGAATAATCGGTAAACCGGCTGGAGTGTTCCCCATATTGTTCCATTAGATCTGCTGCTACATCCTTCTGCCAGGAGATTCCGACCAAAATGACGTCTTCCAGCATATACTCCGTGGCGCCAGACAGCATTTCGCGATGCCACACTGCATCTGTATAATAAAGAACAGGATAGGTTTTGGTAGGGTTCTTAGCATAATCTTCTGGCAACTCTATGTAAAGTTCGTAGTTCCTTGCTGTGTTGGTATCTTTTATCGGGACAACCTGAATCTGTGGTAATACCAAGGGAGTGCTGTTTGTTAACGTGGTTCCTTTTGCGCCATCCTCCTGGGCAACGGTAGTATTTATAGTAATTGTTAGCGTTAGTGCTAATAGTTTAAGGACTTTCATTTTGAAATTCTTTTTGTTGATGATGTCTATTGACCTTTAGCATCTAGCTAAATGGCCCTTAAAATTAGGTCTTAGTTCATGATGGATTTTTGGAAATTGTATCAACGGATAAATTAAATGATGAAACGATTTCGTCATTGCTATGTGGCTTTTATACAGAAATTATGAAACCTTGAATCTCAAGACAGTATCTTTATTTCGTTTTTAATACCATCGAAGCGACGACTATGATGAAAAAATCCTTACGCAATACCCTGCTTATCAATATAGGTGCTTTTGTATTGGTGCTCATCCTTGAGCTATTAGGTGGGTGGATGCTCATAGATAAACATGAGACGCTTTATTCCTTTTATTTATGGGGGCTTAGTTTTACTATAAGTATTATGACCGTTATATGGATAAATCATTTTATTCTTATCCCATATCTTTTTGATAAGAAAAAATACTTTTTATACGGATTCCTGCTGATTGGAGCCATAATTCTTGGAGCCAGTATAAAAATATATCCGAAATTTAATTGGATTGGAATTACTAAAATGTCTTCTTTTCTTATCTACACAACAGGTACTGGTATGGCCGCTTTCTTTTTAAGAAGAAGTATTTTGATGCAACGACAAAAAGAAGCAAAAGAAAAGCTGCAAAAGGACATGGAACTCAACTATCTAAAAGAGCAGGTGAATCCGCATTTTCTATTTAATTCCCTGAATAGCATTTATTCTTTATCAAGGCAGCAATCCTCAGAAACACCCGATGTGGTGATGCAGCTTTCTGAATTGATGCGGTATCAATTGGAAAGTGCAAAAAAAGACACTGTTCCCTTGAAAGAAGAGCTTGAATTTATAGAAAACTATTTGCTGCTTGAAGAAAAAAGGCTGAGCAAACGTTGTGCGATTGAGTTTTCGATTGAGGGACAGGTATTGGGCCTAAAGATTGCCCCAATGTTACTCATTCCCTTTGTAGAAAACGCCATCAAACATGGTGCCCAAAGTACCAATAAGCCGAGTGCTATCGATGTTTCCGTGGCTATAGAAAAATCGACCCTTAATTTTAGTGTGTCCAATTCCAAGGCTTCTGTGGTATCGGAACCAAAAAGAAAGGGACTGGGACTTGAAAATGTTAGAAGGCGTTTGAAATTATTGTATCCCAATTCGCACACCTTGGAGATTGATGATACAAGCAAAGCGTATGTTGTAAATTTATCGATGGGTTTAAAAGGATAACGGCCAATAATTGATGATTAAAATTGGTATCATAGACGATGAAATACTGGCGCGCGAAGTGTTAGAAGAGTACTGCGCCAAAATTGACAACTTTGAATTGGTATTGAGTACGGGTAATCCGCTTGAATTTGTCAATTTCATCCAGCAAAATGAAGTTGACCTTATTTTTCTCGATATAGAAATGCCAGAACTCAATGGCATGGAAATTTTGCGGTCCATGATACGCCCACCAAAAGTTATTTTGACGACTGCATATTCTGAGTACGCCCTGGAAAGTTATGATTACGGTGTTGTGGATTATTTGTTGAAGCCTATAAAAATTGAACGGTTTTTAAAGGCCATAAACAAAGTTGAGGCTTCAAAAATAGCGTCGCCTCAAAAAAACGGTGGGAACAATGAACTTCAAATAAAACATGATGGGGTTCCTCTCAATATTCCATTTGATTCAATTCTGTATGTCCAAAGTTTTGGCAACTATTTGAAGGTTTTTACAGATTCCAGAATGTACTTGACCTCCGAGACACTTATCAACATTACCACATTACTATCTGACAATTTTCAGCGCACACATAAATCCTATATTGCCAATTTAAATAAGGTAACAAAGGCTACTAGAACACATTTGCTCGTTGAAAACAACAAAGTTCCCGTAAGTGCCATGTATAAGGTTCTTGTATTTGAAAAATTAGAAGCCTTGGCGAAATCATAGAAGAGTTAACTTCCGTTACACAACTAATCCCTGACCCCTTTCGCAGAGCGAAAAAGTGCCTATTCGTTCTTTTGCTTCAGCTGTACGCTATTCAGTAAAACTCTATGGTTGACCAAGCTTTTCTGTAATTCAATTTGAGAACTGTCCAACCTGGTAGTGGAAGCCTGAACTTCCCTTCTTAAATCACTTACTTGCCGCTGCATAATGGCGTTGTTGGTGCTCTGTGGACTTCTAGACCATTGAGCCAAAGTGTTGGAAACCTTTTCTAGGGAAGCCTTGGTCTCGGCATTAGCCTTTACAGCGTCCTCAACTTCTTTTTGAGACTCCTGTATGGTTTTTTCCCATTCGGCAACTCCAAAATCAATCTTGCTGAAACCCGCATCAATCAATCGCGTATTGACCCAATTGGGAAAAATAAGCAAAAGTACAAAGGCCGTAATCAAGCAAAACTCGCGTATGGTAATCATGATATCCTTAATTTTCATCACATGAGGTTTAGGGTTGATATATTATGAATCCTCTTCTCGTTTCTGCTCTTCTACCTGTCTTTCCTTAAAGTAAAATCCGATGATGAAACCAAGCGGGCCTGAAAGGATTGAGGATACCGTGGTAAGTAAATCCTTGTAGTGCTGAATACTGAATTCTTCGGTATTGTACCCTACCCAAAACGTTACAAAAATTACAATGAAGAACAATACCACGAAAAGAATGGCCAGCAATCCCCTATTCTTTTCGCGTTTCATATCCTCATTTTGTTTTATCACAATATTCTGTACCCGTTCCCCTATATCTGTTATGATGTTTGCACTCATTTTATTTCTTTTTTTGAATTCTATACTTGGGATATTCCGTTTCCATTTCCTGCTTTAGCTCGGATTCAATTTTGTCCATTTCACTGGCATCGGGCATGGTAAGGTCCTTGCCTTCGTTCAATTCCATGATTTTTTGCAATATGCGCTTGGTAAACTCTAACTCATATTCCAACTCCATCACTGATTTTCGCTTTTTCATATCCCGCTATTCTTAAATTAATGAGGCTATTAAATCAGCTGGGTTATCAACTAGCTCGGTTGCGTCCAAACCACATTCCTTAAGAAATCTGTTGGAAAAGAGTTTCTGCATATCGGCAGACAATAGCGAAGAACGATAGGACCGCCACGTTTTGGCATCTTCTTTATACATATAATCGGCCAAGGTAGGTTCAACCCAATCATCCCCAACAAACTCCCAATCTGCATTCTTGCCCCAGTGCAAGGTAAACGGGATGTTGTTTTTATGGAGTGTAACCATCATTTCACGACTCAGGCCATTTAGGGATCCAAGATTCTTTTTCTCGTTCCATAGAACCCCATCAATTTCAATCATGCAGGTTTTGTCGAATCTGGCAAAGGAAAGTGTTGCTTCAGACTTTTTGATAAATCGCATAGCGAAAATACCAGGGGTACGTTTTTTGCGGGCTATCTCGCTTAAAATTTCCAAAGTTTTTCCAGATTTATCCTGTGGAACTCCAAAGGAAATTGCAAAGGCAGGGCCTTGATAAGGAGCATCCCAAAAAGTTTCGGCTAAAGTGCCTATGGAAACTTCATCAACTTTGGGGAGTATAGTGGATTCCAACGCGTTGACAAATTTTGGAATCAATCCCGTAAATTGGGAACCCTAAGAAACCGCCAGCTGAATCAAATCGCGATAAATAGATTTTTTGATGACCGGAAAAGGGTCTGGATAATTAAGCTTGAAATCCTTCTTGTACATCAGTTCCACGATATAATCCGCATCATTTTTTTGGTACTGGTTGATAAAAACTTTGTAGTGGTAGGGAGCTCTCCCCTTTCCGTTCTCCACTTCCTCGGGAATCTCTTTGAAGTTTGAAAAATCCAAAGATTCTGCAAGTTCTATGGCGAGCTCTTTTTTAATGGATTTTACATACCTTTTTAACAGGAACAGGTTTTGACTCTCAATCACCACTCCATGAATAAATCCGAAAGACCCCAGGCCTACTAAAGCAGCATTGAAGAGTCCATCATTCCTAATGACCCGAGATCGAATTTTTTGTACGAAAACATCATTCAAGACCGGTTTACTATGTCTTTCCAAATACACAATGTCACCGGGATTGGGTCCGATAATAAGGTTTAACCCCACCACATAATCCTGTACCGAACCTACTTTGATACCAGAACCGTGAACCCCTGTGGAAATACAGCCCGCAATGGTTTGTCCATTACTGGCTCCTGATGATTTAAGGGATTTACCATGGCCTGCTAGCTTTTCAGATATTTCCTTGATAACGTTGCCACATTCAAACATAAAAATGTCGTCTGCATTATAGTTTGAAAGATGATGGAGGTCTTGATTTTTGAATGAGAAATATGTATTCATGTGCGCATTAAAGTGCATACGATCCTTTTGGTGCGCAATGTGGGACAACGACCACGCGGAGCCATAGGCTCTGAAACCCTCATTTTGATTATTGGTTTCCTTTAAAAGTTGTTGAATTTCTTGAGCGGCATCGTTATACCGGTCTAAGCTTGAAGGCATTAAGCTAGACGCTTCCAACTTGGTCTTATACAAAAATTTGAGGTCCCATGGACCATTGTTATGCAGGGTGTCCCATTCGTCCAGTGATAGTTTTGTTGTTCTGGCCATACTGCTGTTTTAATTCGATTTCATACACACATACTTGATTTTTACTTTACGTTTGCGACCAAACGTGATGCCACTAAGTAAAACTGCACCAAGTGTGTTGCGATATTCAATAGTGTGCAGTTTGCCACTGGGGCATAGGTCCGATTTTTTGATTAGGTAGGTAAAGTCTTTGTCCAGAGCGCCGATAGTGATTACGGTATCGAGTTCAATAACCTGCATGGTTCGGTAATAGTCGTCCCTAACCATGGGAAAGGCCGGTTCAGGCGTTCCTTCAACACTACGGAACCGCACGGAATAGCATGAATTGAGCAAAAGCATTCCCAAAAAGATGAATACCATCACCAAATACACATAAACTTTTGTTTTCATGTAAGCGATTTTACGATTAAATATTCTATGGGAGAACTACAAAAAGTACCTATGATAAGGTATTGTCACGGGGGAGTAAGTAGCAATAAGTCAATTCTTTAGACCTCATAAAGTTAAGAAAAGACTTCCAAACAAGACTACATAAAAACCTTAGAATTATTAGGGGTTTTCTGCAATTTGTAGGTATTTGAAAAAGCAACCACCATATGGTAAAAAAATAGACCTCTCCTGCTTTCAGGTAGACAAGTGCAGGTGATGGCTCAAGTCGGGATACGGTCTTTGAGAAGCTTGATTATGGATAGATTGAAACAAAGGAAAGCGAAAACGCTACAAAATCATCAATACTGTTTAAGGGATTTTACGTGGGCAAATATTTTTACGCCATGTATGACGGCCTCAACATCCTCACTAAACATTTTTAGTCCTTTCACATGATTCACTCCGTGTTTTGGAGAAATGGAAATCACATCATATAGCTTTTGCTCCTTGCCTATGGCCCTTACTTCCACTAAATTGCCCATTCTGCTTACACCTTTAACGTCCAGTAGCTCTCCATCTTCCCCGATTGCTTTTACATCCAGTATAGCACCCTCATAATCAATGGCTTTGACAGGATAGTACTCATCATTTCCTTCTACAATCATTTTTATGGGTAAGGTCTGTCCGTTCACCAAGGCCTTGACATTTAAAAGGCTGATATCATGAGAACTCTGTATGGCCTTGACATCGTGGTAAGCACCGTCTTTATCGATAGCCTTGATGTCCAATAATTGGGCGTCAGGGAGAACAGCCTTTATATACCAGTAAATTACATTTTCACCTTTGGAATCTTGAGATTGTGCATCGGTGGGAAAGAAAAAGAAAAGAACAAAGAACCCAAAAAATTTTAAAACCGCTAAGGCGTATTCCGTAGTTTTCATAGGTAACAGTTTACCCCAAAAGTAGATATAATCCTGACTCTGAATATGATAATAATCATGACTCACTTACCGGGCTACCCTTTTGTAAACGGATGATAATTTATAAAATACATTGTGAGTTTAAAATGCACAATGAACATCTTATATCATTATCCTCAACTTTGGAATTTGGCATAGATGGCATGTTAAGTGTTCACCAACCTATGGTCTCTCTGAAGGAATCAGTTTAGTCAATGATATTGTAACGGAATCGATTTTGCTACGGGAGTAATACACTGGGAAGTATTCGTCTTTTGCCCAAGGTTCGAATAAGTTGTCGTAAAACTGACTATCAGGATTGCCGGATTGCCCAGGACCATTTGAGCCTAAAGCAGCATCCCAATCGCCTGTATTGACAATAATACGAAAAGTAGCCCCGCTACTTTGCCTCAAATTACTTCCCGTTGAACCAGGAGTGTAAGCATTGCCTCCCCTTGGTAATGGGCCAAGGTCAAGTTTTGCTTTTATCGAATCATTCACTACTTGGCTAAGAGCATGTTGCATATAAACATGTTTGTTCTTTTCCTGTCCGTATTGCCATGATTCAATATCCGGCCCAAGATTTTTTTCCAATTCATCGACGCCCTCGCTAAAAGCATTGCTCAAAAATTCATTTCTACCCAAGATAGGGTTTGCTCCAAACTTTTCATCGGGAGCCTTAAGCCACTCCATAATTCGAGCCAACTGAATTCCCGGTACTATGCCTTTACCTTCCTCTGGAATGAACTGTTCATTGGCCATTCGTTTAATCTGGTTTTCCCAAGCCACATAAATGGCAGCTGCAATGGAACTTGCTTCGAGTTTATAATCCCAATCAGTCAATCTTTTTTTGGCCTCGCCGGCCTTTCCCGTAAAAACGAGATGCTCCAACATGGGAACCAAAATCCCTGCAGGAATGGAAAGATAATCGGTCTGTAGGGCCTTCATGTCCTCCATGGTCAGTTTCTTATCTCCCTCCAAAACGTCGTTCACACGGTCTCCTCGGTAAGGGTCGGACCATGAGAAACCAATGGCATCCCAATGGTCATAATCCTCTGGGGTTACATTTTGGTTCGCTGTTGCTAGATACCCCTTTGTGGGATTATAATCGTTCGGTTTTTCTATTATGGGCAAATAACCGTCCCATTCATAACGCCCGTCACCAGGGACCGGGACAAGACCGCTAAAATTTCTACGAACCGGGGCAATACCTACTGCCTGCCAGCCTATATTTCCTTCTTTGTCAGCCCATATCATGTTTTCTCCTGGGATATGGCTGTAGTTGCACGCTTCCCGAAATTCTTCCCAAGTTTTTGCTTGGTCCATTCGCAGTGAGGCTAAGTAAGGTGACCCTCCCGGTTCCAGCCAAGCACATCTTACCGCATAGGCCACATTATTTTTCGTGTCGATATGGGTAACAGGTCCGTGCCTGGTGTAGTATAATTGCACGATATGGTCTTCTTGGTCTTTCACCTTTATGGTTTCAGAAATCTGCTCCATATCCACCCACTCACCTTTATATTTGTACTGATTTGCGTTTTCGGGATTTAGTTCATAGACGTATAAATCTTCACCGTCAGTTCTAAAGACCGTAAGTCCCCATGCGCCGTATTCATTATGACCGATTGAAATACCGGGTATTTCTGGTTCCCCACCACCAATAACATTCCATCCGGGTGCTACCAAATGGTTCATGTACCGTAGAGAGGGTACAGCAATGGTGCGATGGGGGTCATTTGCCATATAAGTATTACCATCTGCCATACGACTGCCGTTAATTACCCAGTTATTGCTGCCTATGCCAAAAGAGTCTTCCTCGCTTATATAACTTGATGCTATGGTCTCTACCTCTTTGGTGTTTTGATAAGCTGGAACAATATGATTTTTTCTGAATTGCACAGGTTTTCGATAGGCATTGTACAATTCCAAAATATCATCCGACAGCAAATCTGTATTTATGCTGGGGTCAATTGTCAAATCAGGCTCTTTCGGATGGAACCAGTATAAATCTTTAACCGTCTCAGGGGCTAGTTTGGCTACCGCACGTCCAATTTGTAGCTCTTGGCCGATGTTTCCCAATAAACCTTGATGTCTTGAAATCACAACTTCCGGCGTCCATTTTTGTGGTTGTATATCCAAAAGTTTAAACTCTATGGGCAACTTTTCGGGGGTCTTCAAAATAGTTTCGATATACGCATTCACCCCATTTGTATACGCCGTAATGATTTCAACCCCATCGTCATGGTAATGATTCATTTCGGTCGTCATATCTCCCCTAAACTTAAACAGACGCGTTCCGATATCCCGTTTTAATTCTTGTTCCCCCAGAATTTCAGCTACAGTACCTGTGGCCTGTCTTCGCCAAACCTCAAACTGAAAAAGACGATCTGCTGCCGCACTATACCCTTGTGCAAAAAAAAGGTCTTGCTGGTTTTTGGCATAAATGTGATTGACACCCCATTTATCCCTAACAATCTCAACGGGCTCTTCGAGTCCATTGACCAAAAGTTGGTTTTCAGAAGTGGATTTGGAATTGTTACAGGCAAAAAAGACTGTAATTACAAACAGCACAAAAACGGGTCTCATTGAATAGATTTTCACTGGTTAGTTTGTTTTTCAGCTAAATACAATGTTTACAGATATCAAAAATGAACACAAAACCAACAAAGTTTATTGAAGCTTGTTTTTAATTGCTGTAAAATCCGCCATCAATTCGTTGTATCGCTCCATCACATCTTCACCGATTACTTGATCGGCACCATTCACCATATTGTAGATGTATGAGATTTGGGACGCCAACATCTGTTGTGGGTAAGCACCTTCAGCATTCTTCAATTCTTTTAATGCTGATGTTATCTCTTCCAACCTCTTTTTGCTGGTTTCATCTTCCTTTTTCTTCAATGTTTTGGACTCCTTTTCTAGTTGATCTTGAAACAATCTTGCCTCGTTCAGTAGTGCAAGTACTTTTTGCTGCATGCCATGCTGATTTTCAAATAATTCCTTGGTCATGCCCTCCGATTTGACCCTTGGATCCGGCAACACTTCAAAGTCTTGCGTTATGCTTTGGTCGCCTATGGTAAGTTTTACGATATAGCCTCCGGGAGGTACCATGGGTCCATTCTTAAATCGCCTATTTTTCTCTTTGTGCCATGGTCCTTTGGCGCTCAGGTCCCATCCGAATCGGTTTAAGCCTTTCTTGGTTTCCAGTTTTTCATTAACATAGCGAAAGGTGGTACTTAAGTTCATGTCCTCCTCCTCACTTAC
>NZ_JANQIH010000191.1 GCF_028282265.1 Allomuricauda sp. | reverse complement strand
ACTGCTTTAAGAATTGAAAAAGCTTCATATATTTGCACCCGCAAAAGGAGGAATGGCAGAGTGGTCGAATGCGGCAGTCTTGAAAACTGTTGAGGGTCACACCTCCGGGGGTTCGAATCCCTCTTCCTCCGCTTAAAGCGAAGCCCGATTTTCTATTAAAAATCGGGCTTTTGTTTTTGGAGTGATGCAACTTTAGTTGCGTAAGCGAGTAAAAACAAAAGATCAAAATTGCGGAGCAATCAGAGTTTTATTTTCAGGTACGTAGGTTGAGGGAACACGGAGTGAATCCCTCTTCCTTCGTAAAGAAAAGCTTCACAATTGTGAAGCTTTTTTATTTCCAAAGTGGAACAAGCTTGCTTAAAATTCGCGAATTAAGCTTTCTAGGGAATCTTTGAAATTTTGATAGCGTATTTGGATTTCCTAATTCAACCCATCCATTTTGAGTTTGCCCTATTTTATACTAAATCGAATTGACCCTTAGAAAAGTTATTAGCGGAATCATTACATCATTAATGTTTTTGGTATGATTACCTGCGTTTGATTCCAAAACCAAATGGATTTGAGATTCGGAGTTAATCGAATTGAAGACCGTAAGCATTGCCCCTTGTGCCGTCTGAAAACTTTGCATTTCCCACGTATGGATTGAAAAATTTTGTCGGGTTTTAAGACCTCGTTTCGTCAATTGTAGATGGGCCAGATACATTTCCGTATCAGATGTATCTTCGCCGGTAGAGCGGGAATTTATCCAACCCGTTATTTTGGAACCATTGTCTCGATTGGATGCCATAAAACCCGTAGGCGTCTTATCAAAAGTCCAATTGTTGGGTAAAACTACCCGCTTATGTTTTGCCAGTGTGTACGTATGCAGATTTTCCATATCTGCTTCATTTTTCTTTTTATAGCGACGTCCATTCCAAAACAATCCCTTGATTTCTCCTTTCGGAGTGAACGTAAACCGAATTGTTTCCGGACTGGCAATGTTACGGGTAACGCATGTTGAGGGATTAATGAAATCGAGGTAGAATTCTCTCACTGTTTCATTATTTCGTAAAGCTTTGCCTCTAAGTTCTTGTTGATGGGTCATTTCAACTTTTAAAATCAAACCAAAATTCATCCAGGCAAAACCACCACTTTCAAAATGATATTCACCAATGTATTTGCCCTTTTCCTTAAGATTCAGTTCAAAACTGTTTTTGGTTTCATCCTCAGCAATGGGTATCCCAAATTCTGAGATATCCTCTTCATTGGCTAAATGCAAAATGTTGTTGGCGATGGTGTAATGGGGTACAAATTGATGTCTGTCAATAAAGGTGAGGTCCAAATTGAAAAGCAGTGAAGTAGCCGTATTGTTTGCCAAATCAATCATGGTGAAGGAAGACATGGTTCCGGTACTACCTCCATGATGAACCACGTTCCTATCATCAATCTTGGAAATCATCCAACCCAGACCATACTGATATTTTTTTCCATTACCCCCATCAGCCTTACTCAATCCTTGAAATGAAATATTGGGATGCCATAAATGCTTGATACTTTCTTCCGATAATACTTCTTTTCCCTTAAAGCGTCCCCCTTGGAGCAGAGCTATCAAGTAGTTTCCCAAATCTTCCACTGTAGATTGTGTCGCACTACCTGCAGGTACATATTCCCCCGATTTTACAAAGCCCCGATTTAGGGATGGAAGCGGTTTCGGGCCATAGTAGTGACCCTGGAACGAGGCGGAAGTATCAAGAGCCAAGGAGTTGGAAATGGAACTTTTCATTTGTAAAGGAGCGAATATGTTTTCCTCGACATAAGCTTCGTAGGACATTCCTGTTAACCGCTGTATCAGGAGTCCGGCAATACTAAAATCGGTATTGCTATATTCGTAAGAAGCACCAGGTTCCCTAGCGAGAAAGGTAGTTTTTAAACTTTCGAATACATGTTCCAAAGCTTTTGTTGATGGACGATACGAGGGAACCGGATTGGACTTGAGGCCCGCTGTATTGTTCAACAGCATTCTTACGGTAATCTTATCGCTCATTTCTTTGTCGGCGGTTCGAAAATCGGGTAAATAGTGTACCATGGGAGTGTCCAGCGACACTTTGTTTTGCTCTACCAATTGCATTATCGCTACAGCGGTAATCGACTTTGTGAGAGAACCTATATCAGAAACCGTTTTGTGGGTGAAATCCGCACTTTTTCCGAGGCTCTTTTTGCCAAATCCGGATTTGTAGACAATCTCACCATCTTTGACCACCACAGCAGCAAATCCAGGTATGGTATGTTTCTGGTATATTTTTTTAAGATAACCATCTATCTTTCCTTGAATCTGTGCTTGACCATCAAAGCATCCTAAAAGCAATAAAGCGAGCGAAATTCTTAATAATGTGTTCATCACGGTTCAATTTTTAGATTTCAACCAGTTTTCGAGGGTTTATTTTTACAATCAGTTTGGAGGTGAACCAGCAGAGGACAAGCACAAAAAGGAACAACAACAGATACACCAAGGCAATGCTTAACGGAGCGATGTAAAAAGGGAAGTCTTGAATACCCAAACTCGAAGCCAGTACTTGGGAAAAGGGTTTTCCTAGTATAAAACCCAATGGAATGGCAATTACCAGACCTATGGCAAACAATAGCATAACCCGAATTAGAATAATTCCCCTTAGTTGGTTCGAGCGGAAACCTATACTCTTCATTTGTGCATAAATCAAATCGTGCTGTTTGATTTGAAGGGTGATATCGTTTCCAATGATTACCAAAAGAATAAGCGTGAACAAGATGGATATGGAAAGTATTCCAAGTTTCATGTTCTGTAAAAGTCCGACTATCGATTTTCGACTTTCTATACTTCCCTCAATCGTCACGGTTTCTCCCAAATGTGTCAAAAGATGCTCCTTAATCGAATCGGTTTCCACTTGACCATTAAGAACTAAACCGTAAGAGGTGGGCTCATAAAGCGGATTTAAGGGCATCATAACACTTTGATGAAGCCGAAAGCCCTGTCCAAAAGCACTGATATCTTGATAGATACTTGTCACCCGAAAAGCCTTCTTGAATCCCTCTATCTGTAGAATGATTGAATCCCCGATTTGCTTATTGTGATGCTTTGCCGTTCCTATACAAAGGGCTACCTCACCGTCCTCAGTGGGGTGTTCACCTTTGATATTGATAAGACCTGCTTTTGAAAGGTCATGGGAATACACTTTACCAAAAACCTGTTGTTTTTGACCGTCTTGATCTATGATTTGTGCGGTGATACTACCGAAAGGTATGATCCTTTTTATGGAATCTTTGTTCTGATTTTTCAAAATAGCCATGAGTTCATTATGGTTCAAAGGCAATACTATGGAGGACTGTCTTGTTAAGACCAAATCGCTTTCGTCAAATCCCCACGCAGTTTTGTTTTTTTCAAGTGACCCAAAGGAGTTGTAGAGATTGATGCTGAACAAGATGAGGGTAAAGGTGCCCAAAAATCCCAAAATCAATGAAACGGAATTTGGGAGGGTGTTTCTGATAAATCGAAGTGCAAACCAAGGGGCCAGTGGAAAATCTCCATCCAAGGGGAATCGTAATCCGTTATGGTATGTTGTGTTCGGGTTCTTTAAATTGCGCAACGCCTGGGTTGGTTTGGCTTTACCGGCCTTGCGCGAAATCCAATAACAAACGACCAATACTAAACCTATCATCAATATGGCAGTAATAAAAATGGGAGATGCGGTTCCAATGGCCAACTCTGATATGCCGATTTTCTGTAAAGTAGAATTCATTATGATACCCATTGTTATGTCAGACAATAAGAGTCCCAACGGAATTGCAATGAGCAACCAAACCAAGGATTGTAAAGTATAGGAAGCTATAATATTGTTCTTGGTGTACCCTATGCTTTTTAGCACGCCAATTTGCTTAAAATCTGAGAGGATACTGCTTGAAATCGTGGTTTTAATAATCAACATGGATATAATGAGAAGCACAATTCCAAATACAAGAAGTACCATGCTTAAGATTTTGGAGAAACCGGAATAGGCCGTTTTAAAAACTGTATGTCGAAGGTCAATACCCGAATAATCGAATTCTTGACCAAACCTTTTCCATACGGTGTCCAACGCTTCCGGATTCTTAAATCGGATTCCCAAGGTTGTATTTTTCAAATCTTGAATCGGTAGAAAAAAGGATAACGCTCCCGGTGCCACCCATGCCCGTGTAGGATTAAACACATTGCTGAGATAGTGGGGATCCACCACAAAGCCGCTAACCTCAACCTCGTAGAAATTGCCTTGCGAAGGAATCCCCAGTGTATCTCCCAACTGAATACCATGCATGGACTCAAAGTGATAGGGTAACCATATTTCCCCAATGTTTGGATGACGGCTTGGCTTTCCCTTAATGATTTTTAGTTGGTCATAAACGGTATCACAAACAATTCTTTCCGTTATTTGAATGTCCATGTCCAACTCACGCCCTTGGAACAGCATACTTTTTGACTGTGGATAATAGGGTTGTAACGGCCCAACATGTGCTATCTCATCTTGTTGTCCAAACCATTCGGAGATTTCGTTACCCAACTCGTTATCGTCTTCGAACAACAATAGAAGATGGGAGGCTTTCAATCTTTCAAAGGTCACATCAAAAGGTTTTTCCAAAACCACAAATAATTGCAAGGCCAACGAAATGCAAAAAGAGGTCATAAGCAACGCCCCAATGATTTGGATGTATTGCCGAAGATTGGACTTAAATCGTTCCTTACCAATCAATACTATGCTTCTTATCGCCCCTCCCCTTTTTACCATGAGTATTTTTTTAACAAGTTCAGCAGTACATCGTATCGCTCCTCTTTCGCTATATGTTCCTCAAAAATGAGGGAGTCAACAATTTTCCCATCGCGCATAAACAAAATGCGGTCCCCATAACACGCTGATTTCGGATCATGGGTGACCATTACAATGGACTGATCTTTATGTTTTGCTTTTACCAGCGAATCCAAAACTTGGGTGGAAGTGGATGAGTTGAGGTTTCCTGTGGGTTCATCTGCCATGATGATATCGGGTTGGTTGATCATGGCCCTAACTATGGAACACCGCTGTTTTTGTCCCCCTGAGACTTGGGTAGGATATCTGTTCTTCAATGGCGCTATCCCCAATTTTTCCATAAGCGCATGAGCTCTTTCCCTCACCATTTTGCGGCTTTCCTTTGATAAATAGCCCGCAACCAATATGTTCTCCTTAAGTGTCAAACTTGATATAAGATTATGATCTTGGAATACAAAGCCAATCTTGTTTCTTCGAAACGATGACATCTTTTGTTCGTTGGAGCTGTCCAAAGCAATGCCATCAATTTTGATAGTTCCTTCCGTAGGGTCGTCCATACCACTCAACAAATACAAAAGGGTTGATTTGCCCGAACCTGAGCTTCCCATAATCATGGTACACTTTCCTTTAGGTATTGTGAGGTTCAGTTGGTCAATAACCACTACCTCTCTATTCTTTTGACCAAAAGCTTTTTTTAGATTTTTCGTCTCGATAATATTTGCCATTTCCTGAGATTCTAATGGAAGCAAATAAACTATATTCAATACCATAAATCGACCCAGCGTGTAAGATGCTACCAATATTGGAAACACCCTATCACACCAATATCGTTTTCATCCAGAGAAGGACTAACTTTATAGTGATATGATAATGGGATACCTGCAAGCTGCAAGCATTGGACTGGCAGTTTTTATAATTGCATTGATTCTTGGAAAGAAAAACCGAAGCGTTTCGGACCATTTTCTGGTTCTGTGGTTGTTCGTATTGACCGTCAATTTTGTCTCGGTTTTTTTGCTCAACACAAAGAATGGCGATTTTGTAGTCTGGGAGCAATTGCTGCTCGAGTTCAGTGAGGCTTCCATCTTTATTCATGGTCCGATTTTATATTTTTACACCTTGTCACTGACCAAGTTTTCCTTTGAGCTGAATTCCAGAATTGGGGTTCACGCCATTCCATTCTTGATTGCATTTTCTCTGCTCGCAGCCCCAATATTTTATGACGAGACAGCTAATCTCAGTCTGAGAAACTTGCTTCTTGTTTTCAAAATGATAAGTCTGCTCATCTACAT
>NZ_JANQIH010000175.1 GCF_028282265.1 Allomuricauda sp. | reverse complement strand
ATAGACCAAAATCAAGTCATTTTCTATTTGGAAGGGAGTGAGAATAAGGTCTGGGAACCTATGAAATTTAAAATCGGGTAAATCGTTGTCCCAAGGGTTGATTTCAAGCCATCCGGAAGAAATTACAGTAGCATTGCCATCGGCACCATCTTGTCCATCGGCGCCATCCTGACCATCTTGGCCATCGTTTCCAGGAGGACCTTGTTCGCCAGTAGGGCCTTGCTCTCCCTGAGGTCCTTGTGGCCCGGCAGGGCCGTCAGCCCCATCCTCAGCTGAACAGGAAACCAATATTGAAAGTAAAAAGCAAAATAAAATTCTTGAAATAAAACATCTCGTTTTCATAATTCTTTGTGTTGAGGTTACCTTTTATAAAAGGGGGAACTATGATTCAAGAACACACCAAATTGGTGCATCAACGAATTATGAAACGAATGTAATTGGTATGATGCGCGCCCTATTTTTTATATGTAACAAAGACTTTCGAAAATGTAACAACCCTTAAAATAGGGTGTTCCCAACAGTCTTTACTATGTAAAAACAAAGATTTGGTACTTCTCTCCGAGAGAAAGTGCTATAATTCAATTGTGTTTTCCTAATCGGTCTGGGTCGCTTCCAATGCATTAAGGATATCAATCTTATCTTTTTCCAAATCCAGTGCAACTGATCGGAAGAAAGTTTGACGCTCCCTAGAATAACCCAATTCATGGTCCACCGGAATACCTTTGTTTTCATAAATGTTTCCTTCGGTATCCATATAGATTTCGTTGGAAATGGAAAAGGACCAGCCGTTGGGCAAAGTTTTTTCCAAGGCCGTGGACATGGCGCCTGTAGTAGCTGAACCAATTCGCTTGACCTTAGGCATAACCATAGTGGCAATTGAAAAAGCTTCGGCGGCGCTACCTGTTTGAGGAGATGTCAATACGTATACAGGCTTGTTGTATGCCTCTTGGGTTCCCTCGATATACAGGGGAAGGGTGGGAGAGAGGGCATTACCATATTTGAGCCTTTGATTGGCAATATGTAAGCTGTCTTCGATGAATCTAGATAATATCTCGAAGCTTACAGCGTCTTGACCTCCACCATTGAAACGAACATCCATAACAATGGATTCCATTGCGGAAAGGTCTGCCATTACATTATCCATGATTTTTTTAACCGCATCCACCTCTTTTTTGATATAATCACCTTCGTACATTTTATGGAAGGTTTCAACATAGGCATCTAAATAGCCCTTTTTCTCTATTAATTCTTTGGGAATTTGGAGATCGGCATGCAGCCACATGGCCATAATTTGTACGTAGCCAATGTTATCGGTAAGCTTTCCCCAACGAATCAGTTTTGAATCTCTGGTCATTACTTCTTGCAGGTGATTGTCCGCAACCATTATGGCAACCTCTAAATCACCGTATTCCCGTATTTCAGTTTCAGTTTCGGTTTCTTCTTCAACAACAACAACTTCTTCCTCTTCAGCTTCCAACTGCGCATAAAGGGTATCAGAGGCTTCAAGGTACGCGTGGTTGTCATTTAGTTTCTCAAGAGTCTCTTCCAATATTTTATATAGATTGACTTCGGTGGGTTTTACTATTAACTTTTCCTTTTGGGCCGTATATAGTGAATCCCAATTGATATTGTTCAATTCCATGAAAGCGTAGTGCTCCTTTACATTATCGGCAAAAACCTCGAAATTGTATAGAGGGTCATTTTTTTCATCTTCAGTTTGTACTGCGGAGCATATCTCTGGTAGGGCCGCAATTTTGGTAAACTTATATGTGATTACCCCCTTTTTTAGGGAAAGTGTATCGTTCTTTAGACTTAATTCCTCCATTATTTCAGAAATGGAAGCCTTTCGATTGGGTAGACATGAAACCGCAGTTACATCATAAAGTGAATAGTCTGTACTATCCTTAATGTTTAATATCCAACCAGAACCGATGGATTCCCAAGTGCCGTTGATGGAAATTGATTGTGTCTTTTCTTTAAGACATCCAACGAGGGACAACGTTAAAATGATAATGCAAAGAAGTTTTTTTAGTGAAGCTTTTTTACCTACAAGGTATTTACTTGTTCTTTCCTTAGAAGTGTTCTTTGTTCTATGCATTTTGGAGTTTTACAAAGTTCGTTTTCAAGTGGACTATCAATAGGAATCGGGACATGATATTACTCTTCCTGGTACTTCCCTTTTATTTTTCTCTACAAGGATTAGAAAAAAATAAAATTGTTACTGTAAAAATTGAAACTGGAAAAAACTATTGGTTCAAATCCATCATTCATAAATGCAAACGGGCTATTGATTAATTCTTCCATAATCATCCCGGTATTGGGCCTTATGTTTACAACAGGATTAGCAATCAATACTCATAGAGTATTCGATATACCTCCATAGCAACAGTTAGGCGGCTGTTTTGAGCTCTTTTGTAGTGTTCTTGGTCAAATCCCCTAACTAAGAGGTTTCCGTTGCGCCAGGGAGTTTTGAGGTTGAGCTCCTTGGTTGTAACGGTGTACAAGCAAAGAACTATTTTCAGCAACTTAATCTATATGCCTGTTGAAAGAGCCATAGCCCCCATGGCTCTTTCACTTTTTTGCAAGTTGACCATCCCCAAATAATGAAACTAAAGGATTAAACAAGGAGAAAATCTTTGATTGTAAGTTTTTGCATAAAAAGTCTACTTTTGTAGTACAACATTTATAGAGGAGATTTTGTTATGTCAACAGAAATAGAAAGACTTAAAACACTTATAATAGGTTCAGGACCAGCAGGTTATACGGCTGCGATTTATGCAGCGCGAGCTGATTTGAAACCCGTGATGTATACAGGGATGGAACCTGGTGGTCAGTTGACCACGACCACCGAAGTGGATAACTTCCCTGGTTATCCAGAAGGGATTGATGGACCAACCATGATGGTACAATTACAACAACAGGCCGAAAGATTTGGAACCGAAGTACGTATCGGTATGGCCACCTCGGTAGAATTAAGCGATGAGCCCGGAGGTATCCACAGGGTCACCGTGGATAACGATAAGGTAATAGAAGCTGAAACCGTAATTATTTCTACTGGTGCTTCGGCCAAATATTTGAACATCCCCAGTGAGCAACGTTTGAGGGGTGGAGGTGTATCTGCATGTGCAGTTTGCGATGGATTTTTCTACAAGGGACAAGAAGTAGCCATTGTTGGAGGGGGAGATACTGCTGCGGAGGAAGCTTCTTACTTAGCCAATATTTGTAAGAAAGTAACCATGCTCATCCGTAAAGACCACATGCGTGCCTCCAAGGCCATGCAACATAGGGTGAACAGCTTGGAAAATATTGAAATTAGATATAATACCGAAATTGATGAAGTTTTGGGAGACCAGGTAGTTGAAGGATTGCGCATGGTAAACAATCAAACCGGTGAAAAGGAAGAGATTCCGATTACGGGATTGTTCATCGCGATTGGACATAAGCCCAACACCGATATTTTCAAGGGACAACTGGAGATGGACGACACCGGCTATATCATTACCGAAGGCAAATCCACAAAAACCAGTAAGCCTGGAGTGTTTGCCAGTGGAGATGTACAGGATAAAGAATATCGACAGGCTATAACCGCTGCTGGTACGGGATGTATGGCAGCCTTGGACGCAGAACGTTATTTGGCCTTGGTAGATTCAAAGGAAGCTGTCGCTTCTTAGAACCGCTACCCTAACTTCTTAAAGTAAAAAGGCACCGATCAGGTGCCTTTTTTATGTTAGAATGGTTGAGGTTCTATTCAATCGATTCGCTTGTAATTCTCAGAGGAAGTACGGTTCCCCTCTTCATCCAAGGTAATCTGGCTAAAGGTATCTTCTTTTAAGATGAGTTCGAAAGTGAAGTTTCGCATTGTATCGAGTGCTTTCATCATGGCGTCATCGCCATATTCTATGGTTTCAATTAACTCATCTTCCGTAATACGGTATGAACCATACCCAAATCGGCCATGGGGATCATCTGGAACATAACGAGTCCACATAATTTTACCTTTCGAGTACATCTTTACCTGTCGGTATCCTTCAGATTTTTCTATGGTGTCCGTGATGTCCTGTCCGTCGTAGCTATAAAAACTATCAAGTTCCCAGGTACCTTCAATTGTATGCATAGTTTTAGGTTGTGGAGTTGACCATTTTGTAGCCGAAACCAAAATGAGCATCAACAGAACCAATCCAAAGATTTTTTTCATGGTAGAGTGTTTAAATTAATTGGTGATATTTCTCTAATAAGATACAATATTTTTTGTTAAATAATTAATAAAGCAATCTTTCTGTTGTGGATATAATTAAAAAAGGACTCAAATACTGTTGAGTCCTTAATTGAATTGGCTTGGTTTAATTAGCTATGAAAAACGGTCGGTCTTTAGTAAAGTATAAATACTATGTAATTTTCAATACTTGTGTACGCTACCCGATGCAGACTTTTTCTTTTGAACACTGGCTTCACCTGTATAGGAGATATCTGCTCCACTACTGGCCTCGGCCATCAACGATTCTGAAACATTTACTGAAATGTCAGATCCGCTGCTTGCCTCGGCATTGCAACGTTTAACTTCAAACTCCCTGGCCCTAACATCTGCCCCGCTACTTGCATCCACGTACAATACTTCACCTTTTCCGGAGAGTTTTATGTCTGCTCCACTACTTGCATCGGCGGAGACCTCAGTTGCCACTAGTTCTACTTTAAGGTCAGAACCACTGCTTGCGTCAAGATCTATTTTTTCTACCTGTATTACGTTTTGGACGATAAGGTCGGCTCCACTAGAGCTTCTAAGACCTTGAATTTCGGGTAAGGTAACGTAAATCTTTTTTGTTGCCCTACCAATGTTTTCCACCGTATGGATTTTTAACCTTCCTTCATTGATATCAGTGGCGATAAGATCAATTACATTTTCATCGGCCTCAACTGAAATGCTAAAATCCTTGTCTTGGGTTACAAAAACATCGAGCCCTTCAGCTGCGGTTACTACGGTGAAGTCTTCTGGGACGTTTCTTGTTTCTTCCACTACTACGCCATTTCCTTTTTTACCTGTTCCAAAGTTGATGTCAAAATTGCAGGAAGAAGCAAATATGGCCAGTAAAACTGCGATTGCGATTCTTGCTAGTGTTGTCATGATTGTTGTTTTAAATGATTGATCAAATTTGTTGTTTTCTGTTCTATATTACTATTTAATGTATCCCAACTGTCGAAAATGTCAACTCAATTGTCCTTATTCTCTCCTGCTTTGATACGGATTCCATCTTCGTCAATTTTCATTTTGAAGTTGTCATTATTGTCCTTGAGATTTATATCCACTCCATCCTCATTGATAATGATCTTACCGCCCTCGTTTTCATCGCTTTCCTCATCTTCTTCAGGACAGTCTTGACATTTTAATTCTCCATCTTCGCCCATTATCCAGGTATGGCCTATGATGCTACTCCTGTAATAATCTCTATCATTTTTTATTCCTCTTCCTACGTGCCCATAAGCTGTTTCGTCTATGATAATTGTTTTCCCTTCAGGAACATATAAGGTAACCGTGACCTCTTGGTCACGGGCCTTATTGGAAATATCGGTGGTCAAAAAATCGTCCAAGACAAGCTCATTTTCTGATAGTGCATAGTTATAGTTGATTTGTTTTGCCCTTTCCCTAGCGCGAGGGGTTGTACTTCCGTGGGAATCCTTTCTGATGTTTAATGCAATCGTTGAATCATTGGACTTACGAATTTTGATATCGACATCATCCGAAATCAGAAAGCGCTTGTCATTATCATCATAAGCGAAAGTCATCCTTCCAAATCGAACATCATTGCTGTCATAATCGTAGTCATACGCATTCATTTTGATCAGTAAAGTATCCGTTGGATTCAACATGGCCACTTCTTCTTTTTCGGTTACGCTTCCGACATTCGCAAATTCAGCGGCTTGTCGAACTCCAAGAGCAAACAAAGTTCCTATGGAAATAAGCCAAAGGCCCAGCAAGGAGAATTTCGCGATGTTACCTATCGATTTTAGGTTGTTCACCAAAATCTTTAATCCCAAATAAAGAAGGAAAAAGAAAGGAATACCTACAGCGAAGAACAGCAAGAGAGAAACTACCCAGACCGGAGCTCCCGTGGTGTTGACAATGTCGTAAAAATCCACGCCGGGGAAGTCCACTGCATTGAACATTCCTACTGTGAACAGGGCTATGAACAATCCAATTAAGGTTGAAGCACCTATAATAATCAGTAGTACACCGATAAACTTACCAATGATCTTGAAGAAGAACATGATGATTTCACCAATGGTATCGAAAAAGGTCTTGGAGCCGCTTTTGACCTTGTTGCCTACTTTTTCGTAGTCAACGCTTTTTACTTTGTCTGCAACATCATCAAACCCCTCTTTAACTTTGCGTTCTATATTGCTGATGTTGATGGGCTCCCCCGTCATGTCCAGTTTCTGGGAGGTTGTGGACGCTTCAGGGACCAAGATCCAAAGAAGGATATAGGCAATCAAGCCAAAACCTGTGAAAACGGCCAATAGAAGAAAAATGAGCCTAATCCAAAGTGCATCGATGCCTAAATAATGTTCTAGACCGGCACAGACACCACCGATGTACTTTTGGTCGATATCGCGGTATAACTTTTTGGTTCTGCGTGTGGCTGTGCTAGAAGTTGTTTTGCGAGGTTCATCTTCAAAAATATCCTCATCGACCATGTAATCTTCGGGCTGTCCCATTACATTGATGACCTCGTCCACTTCTTTGTGTGTAATGACCTGACGCTCGTTTTCCATTTTCTCCAAAAAGAGCTCGGCTATTCGCGCCTCAATGTCGGCAATGATTTCGTCGCTCCCCGAGGTACCGGAAAAAGATCGCTTTATGGATTCCAGATAACGCTTGAGCTTGTTGAAAGCATCATCGTCTATATGGAAGAGCGTATTTGCTAAATTTATATTTACTGTCTTGTTCATTTTTTTGATTCTATTTTGTGTTGGTTACCAGATTGACTGCATTTCTCAATTCATCCCAGGTACCGTTCAGTTCGTTTAAAAACATATGACCTGTTTCGGTAAGCGCATAGTATTTGCGAGGAGGTCCCGATGTGGACTCTTCCCAGCGGTAGTTGAGCAAACCTGCGTTCTTAAGTCGGGTCAACAAGGGATAAATGGTGCCTTCCACTACGAGCATCTTGGCATCTTTTAGCGCTCCCAAAATCTCGGAAGCATATTTATCCTTGTCCTTTAAAATCGAAAGAATGCAGTACTCTAGAACCCCTTTGCGCATTTGTGCTTTTGTATTCTCTATGTTCATAACTTCATGGTTCTATTTTGTTAACTGTTCGTTTTTTGATTGATGGTTCAAATCGTTTTTTGATTGATTAGGTTCGTTTTTTGATTGATGATTGATGATTGATTGATGATTGATGATTGATTTTTGATTGATGAATAAACTCGTTTACATGATTATTTGATAAATTTTATGGTGATTGGATACTTAAATGTCTGCCCTTCATTGGTTCGAATGGTTGCCAAAATAGTGTAGACCACATTGATCACAACCAAGGCTACATGAATCAAACCAGAAATACCGGCCGGCCAAAAGAATCTTCCGAACCTAAAATCGTCACTGCTGATATGGATGTTTAAGTTGTTGAAATCGCTTAACCGACGGAATTCGAAAAAGTTCCAGTCAAATAAATCGGGCAAAAAGCCAATAAAAAACGGAATGGTAATCAAACTGGCCACCACCGAATACAATAACATGCTGATTTGAAAGTTGATCGCCTGTTTGCCATTGTAATCCACAAATTCGTACTCCTTTTTGTTGGCTGTCCACAAAATCAACGGAAAAATAAAATTTCCAAAAGGGATGAAGTACTTTGAGAAGGTAGAGGCATGTATGATTGCCGACAAATTCCGTTCGTGTTTGGTTAAAGTTGTTCCCATTTTTGATTGATGAATTTTAATGTAATATTGGTTTACCCATTAGCTTACGATGCAAATATATATCCAAAAGATGGTACTATGCAAAACAAAGTACTATAATTTAACATATAATTAACAAATATTTCTAATCATATTTTCTATACATTTACATTCAAGAAATATTAATTATGGCTACTAAACCCAGTAAATTCAATACTTTCACTTTTTTCAAACTCCCTTCGGCATGGTGGTGCGGTGTTCGTTTAAAATTCATTGACGAAAAAAAAGCAGTAACCACCGTAAAGCATAAATGGGTGAATCAGAATCCGTTCAAATCCATGTTTTGGGCAGTTCAAGGCATGGCGGCCGAGCTAAGTACGGGGGCTATGGTCATTGACCAAATTCAAAATAGTGGAAGAAAAATCTCTATGTTGGTAGCCAATAATAATGCTACATTCACCAAAAAGGCAACCGGACGAATTACTTTTACCTGTGAGGATGGCCACTTGATTCAAAACGCTATTGAAAAAACCATTGAAACAGGGGAAGGGCAGACTTTCTGGATGAAATCGGTAGGTGTAAATGAAGATGGAATAGAGGTGTCCACTTTTAACTTTGAATGGACTGTTCGCTTAAAGAAATAGCAATCATTGTGACTTTTTTAGCGAAAAGTGTCAAACAATTAGGATGAATTGCAAATACAATGGTGAGTTCCTGCTCAGAAAGGGCGAGAAACACTATTTTTTTAGTAATTTCAACTTCATCTATAACACTAATTAGAAATTAAATACCAAATGGGAAAATTCGAAATTAAAACAGGAAGCTCAGGTAAAACCATGTTCAACCTAAAGGCAGGCAACGGACAAGTAATATTGACCAGCCAAAGCTATGAAAGCAAGGATGGTTGTAAAAATGGGATTGAGTCTGTAAAAAAGAATTCGCAAGACGACGCACGTTTTGAGCGTAAAACCGCCAAGGACGGCAGCCCTTTCTTCACTTTGAACGCTACAAACGGCCAGGTCATAGGAAAGAGTGAAATGTATTCCTCGACAGATGCTATGGAAAACGGAATTGCTTCCGTAAAGAAAAATGCACCAGATGCCGAGGTGGTAGACAATTCATAAAGTCAGCAAAGATTTTTAAGTTATTCAAAGAAAAGGCAGCCTAGTTGGACTGCCTTTTTTTGATTAAAAAGATAAAGTTTGTTGCTTAAGCTCTAATTTCCCTCACTTAAAGAAAAGCTGCCATCACCGTTGAAGTTAGTTACTTCTATGGTAACAGTCCAGATTCCCGATGCCCCTGAAGAGGTCACACCATCAATGCTGTCAGGTTCTGTTCCGCCTTGAATCGTTCTATCCAAAACAACGGCTTCTTCTGAATCTCTAACAATAATTTGAAAGCTTCCTTCAGAAGTTGCTGTAATGTCAGCATTATAATCGGCTGTACTCAGGTTATTGTTCCAACTAAAAATTCGTATGGCTGTTCCTCCATTTCCGGTAAAGCTGGCATCAATATCGCCGTTGAAGTCTGAACGGTCTCCAACAACAAAATCAGAAGGACTTATCGACAACATAGTTCCATTAACAGTAACATTGGCAAAAGTGTCATCATCATCGTCACTACAACTGCTCAAAACTAAAAAGGCAAAAACAAATGCTGATAATTTCAATGCTCTGGCGATCATAGTAAAGTTTGATTTAGAAATAATCATAGCAAATAGTTATAGGTTATATCTTTATGTAACAATTAAAACGAGGAAAGCCCTACTTTATTATGGCTAAAAAAAGGGGGGAGATGTAGTTGTAACAACTTATAGAAAACCAATACCTATAGTTAAAATCAATAACAAAAGAACATGATATTATGAGTAACGCACACGAAATAGACTATCAAATTTATGGGGAGGAAATGCAATACGTAGAGATTGAGCTCGACCCCCAGGAAGCAGTTGTAGCTGAAGCCGGAAGTTTTATGATGATGGACACCGATATAAAAATGGATACCATTTTCGGTGATGGTTCCAATCAAGACTCTGGGGTCTTGGGCAAGTTGTTTTCTGCTGGGAAACGATTGCTTACAGGAGAAAGCCTTTTTATGACCGCATTTTTGAACGTAGGTCAGGGTAAAAAGCAGGTAAGCTTTGCTTCACCTTATCCAGGAAAGATTCTCCCCATTGACCTTTCAGAAAAAGGAGGGAAGTTCATCTGCCAAAAAGATGCTTTCTTGTGTGCCGCCAAAGGAGTTTCTGTCGGGATTGAATTCTCCAAGCGCTTAGGTCGTGGGCTTTTTGGTGGTGAAGGGTTCATTATGCAGAAATTGGAAGGGGATGGTCTTGCTTTTGTACATGCGGGTGGTACTATGGCAAAAAAGGAACTGGCGCCAGGCGAAGTTTTAAAAGTCGATACGGGGTGTATCGTTGGGTTTTCCCATACCGTGGACTATGATATTGAATTTGTGGGCGGAATCAAGAACACCATCTTTGGGGGTGAAGGATTGTTTTTTGCCACATTGAGAGGTCCAGGAACTGTATACATACAATCACTTCCCTTTAGCCGATTGGCCGGTAGGGTCTTGGCTTCCATTCCAA
This sequence comes from Allomuricauda sp., assembly GCF_028282265.1. Taxonomy (GTDB): domain Bacteria; phylum Bacteroidota; class Bacteroidia; order Flavobacteriales; family Flavobacteriaceae; genus Flagellimonas. The sequence goes on along the minus strand of NZ_JANQIH010000175.1, from coordinate 9,075 downwards.
GAGGAGGTAAGGATAAAGGAGAGGGTAGTATCCTCGGTGGCCTTGGTGATATCGTAATGGGAGATAATAGGTTTTAAAAAGAAGGAAGTCAGAGTTCAGTACACAGGATTCAGATATCTGCAGTCTGATATCCAAATTGGAACTAGAAATAGTCTTATTTTTAAGCTTTCAATTTATCTGAATGAACTTCCATGACCTTTTTGACTTTTTGCACCAACTTCAAAAAAATAACAACAAAGAATGGATGGATGCCAATCGGAAGTGGTATAAATCCCTTCGAGAGGAGTTCATTATTTGGTTGGATAAGTTAGATTATGAGGTTGCCCAAATGGATGATGACTATTATCCGACCCCTGGTAAAAAAGGCATCAATCGCATCAATAATAATTTGATGTTCCACCCGAACAAACCGGTTTACAAGGACCATTTTGGCGCAGGGTTGGACAAAGCTCCCGATAGCGCAGATTTTTATATTCATATTGGTTTAAGTGAATGCTTACTGGCCGGAGGGTTTTGGAGACCTCACCCAAAAGTTCTTCGAAGTATCCGCGAGGGGATTGATTATAATGGGGAAGAACTTCAGGCGATTCTTGATAAACCATCATTTAAAAAAATGTTCGGCGAGCTTTATGAGGATGAAAAATTGACGAATGCTCCCAAAGGTTTTACCAACGATCATCCGCATATCGATTTGTTGAAAAACAAAACTTTTGCTGTGGTACATGAGTTGAACCGGAATGAGGTGCTCCATCCAGATTTCGATAACAAAATCAAAAAGGTGTACAAGGAAATGCTTCCCTTTAGAAGATATTTGAATGAAGCTGCAACACTCTGATTTCGTGTCATCAAATTATGGGGAATAAAAAGTAAATAGTTTTCGGTTAAATGATGGGATGGAACCTCTGATTCTTTCAAATATCAATCGATTTGTTTCTTTGAATAAGGATGAAAAAAAACATCTGCTTGGCGTATTCAAAAAAGAAAAGGTTCTTAGAAAGGCCATTGTCCAAGAGCAAGGTAGATTATGCCAAAGATTCTACTTTGTAGAGTCGGGCAGCCTTCGGGCATATCACATTGATACAGCTGGAAAGGAATTTACCGTGATGTTCGCTATCGAGGATTGGTGGATAACTGATATGGAAGCGTTCATTGGTGGAAAAAGCGCATCTCTTTCTCTAGTGGCATTGGAAAACGGAATACTTTATTCCATTAGTTCGGATGCGATGAACGAACTGCTTCGGGACATTCCAAAATTAGAGAAGTATTTTAGGGTTTTGTTCCAAAGGGCGTATGTGCGTGAGCAAAGAAGGGCTTTGGATTCCATATCCCTATCAGTCGAGGAAAGATTTACCAACTTTTTGAAAAAATATCCCAACATCATTAAAAAAATTACCCAAAAACAGATTGCTTCTTACTTGGGAGTTACCCCAGAATTTTTGAGCGCAGTAAAAAATAAATCTTCCTCTTAAACTATCTTAAGTTTTTAAAGCGTTCAAATTTGTTACTTTGAAAAAAGAACAAGATGATGCTAATTCTGATAGCCGGTCCTTATCGAAGTGGGACCGGTAACAATCCCGAACTTATCAGGCAAAATATGGATAATCTCGAGGCGGCGGCGCTACCCATATTTCGTAAAGGACATATTCCCATGATTGGGGAATGGGTAGCAAACCCTCTTATTTCATTGGCAGGTTCAAAGGAAATTGGAGATGCCATTTTTACAGAAATCCAGTATCCCATTGCTCATCGGATTTTAACAAAATGCGATGCGGTACTACGAATTCAAGGAGAATCGGTAGGAGCGGACCAAGATGTTGAGATTGCCAAAGAATTAGGTTTGAAAATCTTTTATGATCTATCTGAAATTCCAGATTCCAATGGGTGACGTAAGAAATATTAAAAAGGAGCTCCTATCAGATAATTGGTATTCTTTGAATAAGGTCACCTTTGAATATCAAAAGGAAGACGGTAGTTGGGAAACACAGGTAAGAGAGGCCTATGACCGGGGAAATGGGGCAGCCATTCTACTGTATAATCTAGAAAGGAAGACAGTCGTGCTTACCCGACAATTTAGAATGCCCACTTACTTAAACGGAAATGAAGATGGCATGATGATCGAAGTCTGTGCCGGATTGTTGGAAAAGGGAAATGCCGAGGAAACCATTAAAATGGAAGTGGAAGAGGAAACGGGATATCACATCAATTCGGTGAAGAAAGTGTTTGAGTCTTATATGTCGCCAGGATCTGTTACTGAAATCCTCTATTTTTTCATTGGAGAATACACTGATGACATGAAGGTAGGCGAAGGAGGAGGTGTAGAAGATGAATCAGAAAACATTGAAGTATTGGAAATGCCTTTTGATGAGGCCCTTCAGTTAATGGAAAAAGGAGAGATAAAGGACGCCAAAACCATTATGTTGCTGCAATATGCCCAAATCAATGGGGTATTCTCCTAGTGTTTATGATACAGTTGTAACAAGAGCTCGAATACCATCCTTTTAATTTCTGAGGATGGAACCTTGAAATGGTTGTTCATGATACTAAAAATCAAAACTCTCCCCGATTTGGTTCGTAGGTACCCGCTTAAATTGTAGTTGTTGCCCAAAGAACCCGACTTGGCATAAATAAAAGGAGGAGTTTGGGAGTACGTCCATTTTTCCACAGTTCCTGATGCATCCCACAGGGGAAATAGTTTAAAAAGTCTTTCTTCTGGAAGTTTGGTATACAACCTTTGCAAAACATACACCATGGATTCCGGTGTGAACAGATTGTATCTCGACAGTCCAGAGCCGTCAACCCAGCGGGGTGGATGTTTCAAAACGGAAAGATCATTTTCCAGCATGTGCTTAATTGCCTTACGGGTACCTAATGTGTCCGATAGGGTAGAAGAAGTCACCATTAGCAGTTGTTCCGCTAAAAAATTATCACTTTCGTGCATCATCAGCTTGTAAATGGAATCGGTTTCCATTCCGTATAGCGTTTTCTTCTCCTTGCCTGGAAAGCTATTGATGATATGAACTTTTTTCCCAAGGGCATCTGACAACAGTTTCTGGGTTAATGATTCAGAGGTCCGGAAAGGAATCGTTAAAGTATCCAGCCTCCTACCGTTAAGATAAAAGCGATTTCTATATTCATCCCTTAGGTTTCCATTAGACTCAAAAGAGATACTGTCACCAAAAGCTTTTGGATAAATCTGAGGGCCATCCACATCGTAAACCGTTACCACATTGCCGTACAAAGGCATGGTATTTTTTTCAGGAGAAAAATAGGTGTCGAAATCTTCCCATGCCCATCCGGGACCGTATCGCTCTTCTGATGAATTTTGAAGATGCAGACCTATGTTTTGGAATCCTGATAAAAACTTGAAAGCAGTACTATCTTTTAAAGAAGGATGAAACCATGAAGGATTTCCTGTTCCTTCTATGTAAATGGTGTCATTTCTTGAGAAGTATTTGAGGGATGGGATTCGGTCGGGCAAGGAATGGATTCCTGTATATAAGGTAAAAATCTTGACATTACTAGCCGGAGTAAAGTATCTATCACCGTTGGTATTGTACATAATTTTTTTTGAGCCCGCATCCAAAACAACCAACCCATGAAAAGAATTGGCAAGTAGTCCATCATTTAATTCTGCATTGAATCTGGACAAACGAGTAGAGGTACAGCTTACTAAACAGAAAAAAGAAAATAACAATATGATTTTGAAGTACTTAACTCTTTTTTTAGTCGCTGTAATCATGTAGAAATACGTCGGATTTAACACGAAATTATTCAATTTTTAACTGCCAAATAGGGAAAAAAAGTACGTTTTTTCTTAATTTTGCAACATAACCCTTTAATTAAACAAGCAAATACCTATGCCTAGAGCGATGTTGGATTACACCAAAACTGTCTTACAAAAGGTCAGTTTTGATGCTAAACTTTTTGCGAAAGAATTAAAAAAAGCTGTTTCAAGGCTATTGCCTAACGAAATTGAAGAACTTAAAATCTGGTTACAATATTACATCTTGGATAAACCAGAATTACAACCTACATTATTACTGATAAAGAGTTAAAAAGAGCCGCTTTAAGCGGCTCTTTTATTTTTCCATCCACTTTGTGCTATTGTCAGTTTTTGTTTAAGGGACTTATAATTTTCACATCCTGAAAAGCAATTGCTCCCCTTACAATAGCGGAAATTACTTCACGAAGTGCATCCGTTATCTGAATCTTAAGTTCACTTTTGTGATAGATGAGGCTTATTTCCCTTGCCGGTGACGGACTGTTGAATCCCTTTAGTCTATCTTTTCTTTTTTCGTCTAAATCCAAAGTGTTGAGATAGGGTAGTAGGGTCATACCCATACCTTCGTCCGCCAAACTGACCAGCGTCTCAAAACTCCCACTTTCAATTTTGAACTTTTCTTGGGTATGATTCTTTGGAGAGGTACAGAGGTTAATGACTCCGTCCCTAAAGCAATGTCCGTCTTGCAATAGCAAAATGTCATTGACGTCAAGGTCCTCCGTAGACAGATTATTTTTGGTGGATAGCCTGTGATTTTTGGGGACATAGCCTACAAAGGGTTCATAATATAAAGGTCTTTCCTTAATGAACTCTATCTCCAATGGAGTGGCCGCTATGCCGGCATCAAGGTGACCATCCAGAATATTTCGTATCAGGGAGTTTGTGGACTGCTCCTTGATAATCAAATTGACTTTTGGATACTTCTTGATGAACGTATTGAGAAACATAGGCAATAAAGTAGGCATCACTGTTGGAATAATGCCCAAAGTGTAATCACCGCCAATGAATCCCTTGTCTTGGTCAACAATATCCTTGATTCGCTCTGCTTCTGCAACAATATTTTTTGCTTGATCTACTATCTTTTGCCCTACATCGGTAATAGATATCGGTTTTTTGCTGCGGTCAAAAATGAGAATATCAAGCTCATCTTCAAGTTTTTGAACCTGCATGCTGAGTGTCGGCTGGGTAACAAAGCTTTTTTCAGCGGCCAGAGTGAAGTTTTTATGTTCAGCAACAGCGAGCACATATTGCAATTGGGTGATGGTCATTTTTTAAGTTTTGACGATGATACAAGTATAAGACAAAACTATTGAAGATGAAAATAGTATTACTGTTGCTTATATAAAATAAGGAAGCCCTCAACAAACGGAGTTGAGGGCCAATAATGGAAAGTTTGTTTTATTAGAATCGAATCTCGAACTCCAAGTCTTCTTCCTTGACCTCGAACTTGGCATCCATGAAGTTAGGCGGACCCATGAACATTTCGTTGCCAGACATGCCATAACTTTCTTTTGGCATTCCGTTTGTCTCATAGTCCATTCGGCTATTTTCATTCTCATCGTGGAGGGCCATGATGGCATAAGTGCCTGCAGACACATCTTCAAAGGTAAATTCTACTTTCCCGTTTTCGATTGTGCTTTCCAAAGTTTGAATACCACGCCCTTTCATAAAGGTGTCCTCGGTATGCAAGGAGATAAGAACTTTTCCTTCATCACTGGTAACGTTGTTAATGGACACTTTAATGCTAATGCCGGTAGTTTCCTGTGCGAAGCTTAATACGCTAAAAAATAAAAATGCTAATGTTAGTGAAATGGATTTCATAATGACTGTTTTAATTATTTGATGCCCCAAAATTCTACCTCATGCCATGCTTATGAAAGTAAGGGTTACCGAACTGTAATTTTTTTCGACCGAATTGTTTCCTAAAAAATCAGATACAATTCAGCACGAAAATTCGACGACTGGGAAATCTTCATTCTGAGATGGGGGTAACTGTTCCCACTTTTGTTCCATCAAACAACGAACAGTCATGAGAAACCTAATTACCGCCACCATTCTTTTTTTTCAAATTACTTACGTGCTATCGCAGAACACAATTTCAGGTATTGTGACCGATATGAAGAATAACCCAATAGTTGGTGCCAATGTATATATAGAAGGTACGTATGACGGCGCTTCTACCACCGAAAATGGGAGCTTCTCTTTTACCACAACCGAAAAGGGCACCCAAACCTTAGTGGTCTCCATGCTTTCGTTTGAGCCGCATTACGAAGTAGGGGATGTGAGCTATTTTGAAAATTTGGGCATTCAACTACGGGAATCCGTTAACTCACTTACAGGAGTAACCTTGACGGCCGGGACCTTTGAAGCAGGCGATAATTCTAGGGTTTCCGTATTAAAACCGTTGGATGTAGTAACTACCGCCAGTGCTGTTGGGGATTTTGTGGCCGCCTTACAAACCTTACCGGGAACAACAACCATTAATGAGGATGGTAGACTTTTTGTGAGGGGAGGGGACGCCACGGAAACCCAAGTATTTATAGATGGACTTCGGGTTTTTCAACCTTTCAATGCAACGGCCAACAATATTCCGACCCGAGGTAGATTTTCGCCCTTTCTTTTTAAGGGAATTACGTTTAGTACCGGAGGGTATTCCGCAGAATATGGACAGGCATTATCCAGTGTACTATTATTGAATACAACCGATATGCCCGATCAGGAAAAAACAGACATTCAAGTGATGTCTGTGGGTGGTGGGTTGGGCCATACCAAAATTTGGGGAAACCAATCCCTGAGCCTGAACACCTCTTATATTAATTTGGCACCCTACGAATCCCTTATTCCCTCTACCCAAGGAATTCGCTGGAACAGTCCCTATGAATCCTTTTCAGGCGAGGCGGTTTTTAGAAGCAAAGGAGAACAAAGTATGTTCAAATTGTACACAGGCTTCAACAATGCCGATTTAGATATTGAACAAGAGGATATCAATTTTGAGGATTTTGTCAGATTTCGTCTGACCAATACCAACTTATATTTTAATACTTCCTACAAACATTTTTTCGAAAACAACTGGACACTTTCTTCAGGTGGGGCCATTTCCTTTGATTTAAATGATATTGGTCTTGGAGAAGATCAGGTCAATGCTGATGAGACCGCTTCACATCTAAAAGTAAAGTTGAAAAAAACCTTCAGCAGCCGGTTTAACATAACAGCTGGCACCGAACTTTTTTTTATCGACTATCAAGAGCGTTTTGCCGCTCAAGATGGTTTTGAAACCGAGAACAATTTTGACAACACCATTTGGTCCACCTTCGTCGAATCTGATGTTTTTTTGAGCAACCAGTTTGCTGTAAAATTGGGTCTTCGGGGAGAACGAAGTTCGGTTATCGATTCGTATACTTTGGCCCCACGTGTTTCTTTGGCGTATAAAGCCGGAGAAAAAGGTCAGTTTTCAATGGCTTACGGCGATTTTTATCAGAATCCTTTAAATGAAACACTAAGATTCAATATTCCCTTGGGAAGTGAAAGAGCATCACATTACATTCTTAATTACCAATACTTGGGGGATGGGAAAACCTTTAGGGCCGAAGCCTACTATAAAGATTATGATGCCTTGGTCAAGTTTGACACCGAACAGCCTCAGTTCGATTCCAACTTCACAAATCTGGGAGAAGGGTATGCTACTGGAATGGATATGTTTTGGAGGGATAACAAAAGTTTTGAAAACTTGGATTACTGGGTTTCTTATTCTTATTTGGATACTGAAAGGGATTACCGCAATTTTCGGGAAAGTGCAACGCCAAACTTTGCTCCTCGGCACAACTTTTCAATTGTCACCAGATATTGGGTCGATGAATTACGTTCGCAGATAGGACTGGCCTACGCTTATAATTCTGGAAGACCCTATGATAATCCGAATACACCAGAATTTTTAGCGGAAAAAACAAGATCTTTCAATAATCTGAGTTTTAACTGGTCCTACTTAATTGACCAGCAAAAGATTCTCTATTTTTCAGTGAACAACGTTTTGGGCTTTAAAAACATCAACAACTATCAATACGCCAACACTCCCAACGCACAAGGAGTTTTTGACAGACGGGCGATTACCCCAGCGGCGGACAGTTTCTTTTTTGTGGGGTTCTTTTGGACCATCAGCTCTGACGGCAAAAGCAATCAGTTGGATAATCTTTAGGACAGAATACCCTAAGAAAACTATCTTTATTTATTTCAAAAAGGTCAGCACTATAGTCTTTCGTAAAAGGGAAACTCGAAGATGGGGAGCAATCCTTGCTGGGCGAATATCCGTTCTCTCTTTGGGGCAACAAGGTAAAATGGTACTCCCGGGACCAATATCTTGGAAATATATTCTTTATAATCGGAAATGTTTTCATAGTTCTCCGCTGTTCCCTGCACAGCTTCCAGTTTTTCCATTTCAAAAACCTCATGAACACTCTGTGAAAACAAACCTTCTGGAAGTTGAGGAATGATTACATCTGATTTTTGACCATCAAAAATAAACTCGACAACAATAGGTTCATTTTCACGATTTTCTAATCGCACTCGTCCAATTTCGAAATCGGACTGTCCATTAAATTCAATCTTGTTATTTAAAAAGCTATAGAACACACTGCCGCTTGGGACTGAAATGGATTCCGGCGGACTTCCTGCTCCGTCAACGCCATACCTATCCACTTTAATTGAGTAAAGGGTATAATCAAAAATATCGGCATAAGAATAATCATTGCTATTCAAACTGTTCAATAACGGATTCCAGTAAATCATATGCCCATTCATAGCTCGATAATGTGCTTCACTTTCGAATCCGTAAATACTTAGAAAAGGACTGCTAGAAGTGCCATTAACGTTCAAAAAATCATGTTTTACATTTGCACTTGAAAAGTCGGTGGCTAAAAGTGAAGTTCTTTCATCAATGTTTTCAATAAATGCCCATTGATAGCTTCGTCCCAAGTCTCTGTTAAAGTTCATCACAAAAGCTTTGTCGAATCCCAGGGCATCCACGGTAAAAGTCTTGGACACATAACCAGACAATTTGTTGTCAAAAAAAACCATCGAACTCCATGGTGTAGCAGATCTCAAATAAAAGTCGGGTTCATTCTCCGGAAATTCTAAATCCACAGAGGCTATTGACAGGCTTGCTGATCTTTGAGGTAATCTTATTTCCTCACCAACGATTGTTTTCGTGAGGTTCCCGTAAACATAAAAATGAAAAATAGTACTTTGAAAGTCCTCGACAAAAGTCAAGATGTATTCTTCATTATTATCAAGGTTTGCAG